>PKWD01000304.1 GCA_003131945.1 Acidimicrobiaceae bacterium | reverse complement strand
CTCCACCGCCGGCGTGACCCTGCTGGTGCTCGCCATCATTGAAGGCCCCCAATGGGGATGGGCATCGGTGAGGACGCTGGCCTGTTTCGCGGTGGCCGCTGGGCTCCTAGCCGTGTTCACCGTCGTCGAGTTGCATACGGAGAAGCCCCTCCTCGACGTGCGGGTGTTCACGATCCCGCGCTTCACCGCCGGTGCCGTGTCGATCGCCGTGGCATTTTTCTGCCTCTTCGGGTTCATCTTCCTGATCACCCAGTACTTCCAATTCGTGAAGGGCTACTCGACTCTCTCTGCTGGTGTGCACACGCTNNGGCAGCCATCTTCACGCCCATCGGCGCCGTGATGGCGCTCAAGGTGGGGGCTCGGCTCGTCGTGGGGGTCGGGCTGCTGTTGATGGCAGCGGGTCTGCTCATGGCCGGCTTCACCTCGACGCCCCATGCCGCGTTCTTCGGTCCCATCATCATCTCGATGGTGTTGCTCTCCCTCGGGCTGTCAGCGATCACCGCTCCAGCGACCGAGGCGGTGATGGGTGCCCTGGCGGCCGATCAGATCGGCGCCGGGGCCGCCGTCAATAACACCACCCGCGAACTAGGCGGCACCCTGGGTGTCGCCGCGCTGGGATCGGTCTTCGCCTCGGCCTATGCCCCCAAAATCACCAAGGCCTTCGCCCCGTATCCCATTCCTCGAGCGGCCAAGCAGGCGGCCCACGAGTCAGTGGCGGCAGCCCTCGCCGTCGTCAGCCACGCACCGAGCGCCGTGCAGCCGCTATTGCGAGCAGCAACTTTCACTGGGTTCGGAGCCGGTTTGAAGATCGCCTGCATCGTCGGTGCCGGCGTGGCCATTGTGGGAGCGGTGAACGCCCTCCGATTCCTACCCGGACGCAGGGAAAGGGACACGCTGACGGAGCCCGATACGGGCGCCTCCTCGACCCAGCAGCCCCCGATCAGCTCGGCGGCGCTCATGCCGGATCCGGTGCGTATAGGACTCCTGCCGCGAACCCAGTGAAGCTCACCCCGCGGGCCATCGACTATCTCGCCGCCCAGGGAAAGGCAGCTCGATCCATCGAGCGCCAGTTGCGTACGGAGCTTGGACCCGAGGGCTTCGTCAGCCTTTACCGGCTTCTCGATGCGTTGGGGGGCAACGAGCAACCGCGCATGAGGGAATATCTACGGAAGATGAGGCTCGCCGGCGGTGTGTGCGATTGACCGCGAGAGATTCGGCACTTCGCCGGATCTCCCCCAAGCATCACAGCCTTGCTCACGAGGGCCAGCGCGGGGGCCTGAGCCCTCTTCCGTGGATGTCGTGTAACTCATTTTCTGGGCACAGAGGACATCGTGATGAAGTCGCGCGCCCACCACGAGTCGAAGTACCGCCCCGGCGTTCCTGTCATGTTCGACAGCAGGTCGGTGCCGTTCGTGGCGCTTGCCGACCCGGTCGGCGATGTAGGCCGGTACGTGCTGAGATTCACCCAGTCGGTATTGATGTCAAGCTCCATCGCCCGAACGGCGCCGGCCCGCACGAGCAGGTTGGCCAGGTCGACGATATTGAGGCCAGGGCCACCCACGTACACGATGGCCCCGTCGGCCGTGACTCCGAGCCCCGAGCGCCAGACGTAGACCGCGTTTCCGAGCGTGTCACCCCACTGAGTGGTGTCGGAAGCGTCCAGCCCGGACACGGGTTGCCCGTTGTCGACGAGCAGATCGAGATTCTGGCGTACGGCGACCACATTTGGAGCCATGGTCACGTCACGGCCCCACGCTCCGACGGTAGAGGTTCCGTCGCTGTAGACCACGAAGGACGCCGCCCCTGTGCGTAGTGGGACGATGACCTTCCCGTCGGTGTAGTACCCGCTGTTGGAAGCCGAAATGAGGAAGCCGGCGTTGAATGCGGCGACCAGGGAAGTGGAGGCGGCTGGTTGGATCGGAGCGGTGTGCGAGAACGGCCCGCCGCCGGGGATCTGACTGCCCGAGTACAACGTCGCCCGAAGCAGTTTCGTGTCCATCCAGGCCACTCCCACCACGTAGCTCGTGTGGACGGCGTCGGGCCGCAATGTCGTCTCGTAGACGGCGGGAATACCTCCGACCAACCGGCCGGCGGGGGACCATTGGCCCTCTCCGGCGATGGCAGGACTGGCGAAGGGTTGCAGAGCGGTCGGCGGCGGGAGATGGGGCGGCCCGGTGGTGAGCGCCACCGAGGTGGAGGGAGGTCGACGGATCGCTCCCTTGGGCGGCACACCGCCCACCCGTGGCGGATGGTGGCTGTACCACTCGTTCTCGGCCCAGTTCACGACGCTGGCTCCGCCGTGCTCCCGTGCCCACTCCGCGAAGCGGGCGCCGGGAGAGCTGCCCAAGGCCGGGTTGGTGAGGGCACCCTCGAGGGAGATGGCCAGCCACACCACCACGACAGCCAATCCCACGCAGACGAAGGTGAGGACCCTGCGTCGTCGAAAGGTCCGTTCGCGCTTGGGCCAGTGCCGGACGGGACGAGCACTGGGAGCGAACTTTTCGATGTCGGTCCGGCCGATCTCAACCAATCGATTGCCCGCTCGGGGACGCCGATGCGACATCGCTGCGGCGACCGAAGCACGATCTCGATCCGACGGCCGACACGGCTCGGGACAAGGGCTGGGGTCCACTGCGTCGTCGCTGAAGAGCGTGAGGCGGATCTTGTCGAGACGCTTCGGACTGATCCGAACGAGATGCATGCGATGGGCCAGCGTGGGTCGTCTGCGCGTCAGACCGAACTCGGAGCACACGCCGGACAATTCGGCCCGCTCGAACTATCGGTGGAGAGTCACCCCGGCACCGCGTGGCCTCCCGTCCATGCCCCGACACCCCCGCGCCAGCACCGTTCCGGGCAGAGGTGCGAGTCACCAGGTCACCCTACAAAGGTGATCCTGACGACAGCATGAAGACCCAGTCGGCCTCCCGATGACAGATCGTGACGGCCGAGGAGCGGCCACCGAGAACACGTGCAATCGACCCGGTCGCATGACCTGTCGGCTGTCTCCCGGTCCCTTTGCGTAGCGGGGCTGGCACACGCAGAGAGATCTTCATACTCCGGTCATGATCGGCAGGGCACCATGTCTCTCGGAGGTGATGAGACGTGACGATTCCGCGGTACGGCACGAAAGCGCCAGAGACACCCTCGGATGGCCGCCAGACTGTGGTCGGGCCGCGGCCGGATTCCGAGTCCCTGTGGGCCTCCGTCATGGGATGTCGGCGGCTGGACAACTCATCCGCCGTGTGAGGGGGCGTTCCCACCGCAATAGGCGGAGCCAAAGGCGGGGCGCCGGTGTCACCCACCAGCAGGCTTCGGCCCTGAGACTTCCGTCGGAGAATGATGGTCGCGGCCCCACCCGGTGGCGGCCGTGTCAACGAATATTTCACAGCCTCACAAGGAGTGCACAGGTGACGGACAGGTGGTGCTCAACCTCCCGGGCGAGGATGGCTCATGCCGACGGCTACGAAAATAACGCCGGCTGGTAGCGGCGTCCCCACCGGACCGACACCTGTGTCCCGGCCCGGTCACACGCCCGCGCCTTGGGTCGCCGACGTCTTCGCCGGCCTCGCTGGCCTCGGCTTGGGCGTGACGTTGGCTCTGGCCATCATCGGTGAGACTCGCGGTTCGCTGGCCGCACCCGGGGGATGGCTGATCGCCGGGGGCCGGTTCGCAGGGTTCACGGGCGCGTACCTGATGCTCGTGATGGTGGTCCTCATCGCCCGCTTGCCGTGGCTGGAGCGGGCAGTCGGCCAGGATCGACTGGTCCGATGGCACCGCCGCATCGGACCGTGGGCCCTCTGGCTCATCACCGCCCACGTCGTGCTCATCATCCTCGGTTATTCGCAGCTTACCAAAGTCGGGCCGCTCCGTCAGTTGTGGGTCTTTCTCAGCTCCTATCCGGATCTTCTCGCTGCCGCTGTCGCCTTTTGTCTCTTCATCTTGGCCGGCGTCACCTCGATCAGGATCGCTCGTCAGCGCCTCAGATACGAGACCTGGTGGGTCGTCCATCTCTACATGTACCTCGCTCTTGCACTCGCCTTCGCCCACCAGATCGTGACCGGAGGCTCGTTTGTGGGCCACCCCCTCACCCGGGCCATCTGGATCGCTGTCTGGATGTCGACGGCAGGCGTGGTCATCGTCTTCCGGGTCCTCCTGCCCATCGGGCGGAGCCTCCGGTATCAGCTGCGCGTCGCATCGGTCCACGAAGAGGCACCGGGAGTGTTTTCGGTCGTCTGCTCGGGGCGCCGTCTCGAACGGCTCGCCGTGTCGGGTGGTCAGTACTTCCAATGGCGTTTCTTCACGAAGGAGTTGTGGTGGCACGCGCACCCATATTCGCTCTCCGCCCTCCCGCGGCCGCCCTACATCAGGGTGACGATCAAGGCGCTCGGCGATCAGAGCCGTGCCGTGGCCCAGCTCACACCAGGAACCCGCGTTGCCATCGAGGGCCCCTACGGGGCGTTCACCCACCACCACGCCCGCACTTCTGATCGGGTCGTACTGATCGGCGCCGGGGTCGGTATCACCCCACTCCGGGCCCTTCTCGAAGACCTGCCCGAATCGATCGCGGTTACGGTTGTCGTGCGAGCGTCGACTCCGGAGGGGATCGTTCACCGGGATGAAGTCGCTGGCTTCGTCGCTTCGCGAGGCGGTCAGTTTCACGAGCTCATTGGCTCACGACATGAGGTGCGCTTCGACGCCGGCGCCCTCCGACGGCTCGTACCCGACCTGGCAAGTTGCGATGTCTATGTCTGTGGTCCGGACGGCTTCAGCAAGAGGGTCGTCGCCTCAGCGAGAAAACTTGGTGTGCCTCGCGACAAGATCCACCACGAAGCGTTCACGTTCTAGATCGAGGAATCGAACCGATGAGCACTCGGCGCAAAGCCCGATAAATGCGACGGACACCAATAGTGATCGCGGCCACGGCCGCAGGTCTTGCCGGCGTGCTGAGCTTCCATACGAAGTCGGCGCCCCTCATCGTCGGTGGACTACCCGTCACATCGACGACCAAGGGTTCTCCGGGCACTTCGGTTGCGGCGGGGGNNCCCCCGCCACACGGCTCCAGTGGCGCAGGTTCCCCGCCTTCTTCGACCACGCCGACAACGGTTCCGTCGACCACGCCGACGACGGTTCCCTCGACCACGAGAAGCGCCAATGGTCCGTTGGTCAACTACAACTACGGCGTCCTTTCCGTTTCGATCACGGTGAAGGGCAAGAAGATCACCAATGTCGGGATTGCCTCACTCGACGACGGTGGGAACTTTCGGTCCCAGTCCATCGACCAGCAGTCGATTCCGCTTCTCGAACAGCAGGCCCTACAGGCCCAGAGTGCCAATATCCAAGGTGTATCGGGTGCGAGCTACACGAGCGCGGGATTCGAGCAGTCGCTCCAGGCGGCCCTCGGCAAGCTCGGGGTATGATGACCTCCGAGATCACGGCTGTCGGAGAATGTCCTGAGCAACGGCGTGCGATTCGTCACCACGAACAAGTGATGGGCACCATCGTGACCATCGACATCTACACCGAGGACGGAAATCGGGACCCCGCTGTCTCTCTGGGCCTGGCCCGAGCACGGGCCACGCTCCGGCGCGCTGACGCCATTTTCAGCACCTGGAAAGCGGATAGCCCTATGAGCCGGCTACGCCGGGGAGAGATCACGTGTGATCAAGCTCCGCTTGAGGTAGCCGAGGTTCTCGAGCTATGCGCCATCGCGCGCGAAATGTCCGCCGGGTGGTTCGATCCATGGGCAATGCCGGGAGGCGTCGACCCGACTGGATACGTGAAAGGTTGGGCCGCCCAGGCCGCCCTCGCCGCACTCACTTCGAGTGAGATTTCAGGCGCAATGGTGAATGCTGCCGGCGACATCGCAAGCTTTGGAGGTCCCCAGCCCGCCACGCCCTTCAAAGTCGGCATCGTCGACCCGTTCTCACCGGGGCAACTGGCCTGCGTGATTGCTCTCAACGGGGCGATAGCGACATCTGGCAGTTACGAGCGCGGTAACCATCTGATCGATCCTCGCTCGAAACGCCCGACGACTCGCGCTGCTTCGGCCAGCGTCAGCGGGCCTGATCTCGGTCTCGCCGACGCACTTGCCACGGCACTCGCAGTCGCAGGAGAGACAGGCCTTACTGTGATCAATGCCCTCAAAGACTATGAGGCCGTCGTTGTCTCGTTGGATGGCACCTGGCGTTGGACGGAAGGATTTCCATTTGCCGTTCCCGGTCAGTTGCCCGTGGGGTCCGAACACCCGAGTGGATCCGTCGTCTCGCTCAGACCGTGAGTTCGCACGTCTCGAGCAGCTGGCGTCGAGACGGTAACCGACGGTGACGAGCACGGCTCCTGTCACACCGCAGATCAGAATCCGGATCATCGACGCCAGGCTGGGAGAGCCGGCACCGTGAGGGCGGCAGCCCACCACACCAATTGGACGTCTCCGAGGAAGCACTGGAGGTGACCACCTGGATGAGCGAGCGAATGGCGAATCGGCACGCTCGACGGGCCGCCGCCGGTCGGAGACGTCCTGGCGTCTGGGTGTGTGGCGGGCTCAGCATCGTCGTCGTTGTGGTGGCTGTTTCTTTAGGCACTGGTGGCCTTGGCACCCGAGGGAGAAGCGGGGGGGATGTGGGGGGGCGAACCGTTGCCAGCACAAGCTCAACGGCGACGCGACCGATCCCCGAGCCCCCCTACCCGGTCGAGGACGAGACGGTCACCCTCTTTGACCCGACCCGCGATACGCCTCCCAGGGGTGACGTGCCCGGAACTACGGGCCGGGTGTTGGTCACCGATATCCGCCGACCCATCGGTCCGACAGGCCCCCTACCGCTTGTCGTTTTCGCCCACGGATGGAACAGCAACCCGACGGTCTACGAATCGCTCCTCGACACCTGGGCCGCCGCTGGGTATCTGGTGGCGGCCCCCGTGTTTCCGGACTCGGCTAACACCTTGCCCGGCTCGCCGGTGAGCAACTATCCCGAACAGGCCCTTGATCTTTCCTTCGTCATCACCTCGCTGCTTGGCGGTCGGGCCGGGCCGGTTGATCCGACCCGCATTGCCGTCGCCGGCCACTCCGACGGTGGGACTGACGTGGCGCTGCTCGCCCTCAACCCCTCGTACGCTGATCCACGCGTGCGGGCCTATCTGTCGCTGTCCGGTGAGATCCCTGCGGGAGTCCCCGGGCCCTGGGGCGTGCCTACGTCCGGTTCACTCATGGTGGCGGTCGGGACCAATGACGAGTATGGCCTGCTGCCGAAAGCCACACAGGTGTTCGACACGGCGACGATGGGCGGGAAAGTTCTGCTCACCGTGACGGGCGGCGATCACCTGCAGATGTATATCGGCTCCTCCCCGCAGGCGGCGGCGGTGCGGGCCGAGACGGTGCGCTTTCTCAATGACGCCCTTCGCCCCGCAGGTGCCAGCTCGGCCCAGCTGGTCTCGGCGTTGGAACCGCCCGGCGATGCGTCGATCGTCGTGTCGAGCAATTAGGTTGCGCGCTCGGCGACAACGAGGATGTCGAGTTGCACGGCCGCCACGAAATCGTCTCCCCGACATCCGGCGACCGTTTGTGCCGTTGATCAGGGTGAGGCAACGGCGCAGTCGAGCCCTTTCATAGCAAGATCTCAGGCGCTACACAGGTCAGCAACAGACGGGCAGCCGACGGTAGAGGCATGACAATCGCCAGCGGGCACCGACGCGCCAGGATTACCGCTCTTGCGCTCGTCGTCGCTCTGGTGGGCGGCACGGTCGGCATCGAAGCGGCTGCCTCTCACTTGTCGAGCGTGGCCGTCCATTCCGACAGGGCGGCTCCGGCAGGGACTGCTCAAGGCGACGGAGTCGTGGCAACGCCGGACCCTTCGTAGCGTCGACCAAGGACAAGGCCGGAGTGCTGCGGAATGGGCCCAGCATTCCCGACCTCAGCCCGTTGCGGAGTGAGTGGGAGTGCTTCCATCCGGCGCCAGGACGTCGAAGCCATCTGGCGTGTTCAACATGCCCTCCGAAGTGCCGGCGGCGTCGGTTATGCCGTACTGCCACACGAGCGCCCCCGTAGTGGGGTCGATCGCCAACATCCGATTGGCGTAATCGTCGTTGATCATCACGACGCCGCTCGGAAGCCGTTCCGCTAGTGACGGATGGTTGAGCATCCCCGGGCCCGATGCGGCGTAGTACCGGTAGCGCACCTGGCCCAGCCGGTTCGTGTAGATGAACTCCCCTGGCTTCGAGTAGTCGGCGACGAGGTAGAGGTCGGGGCCGAGCTGCTGGGGGTCTGACGGGTAGACCACCGGCACTTGTGTTGTCCACACCAGCTGGCCCTGCAACGTGTACTCACTGATCCACGAGCCGTTGATCTCCGAGATGAGGACGTTGCCGTCAGCCAGCGGCGTGTCTCCGTTGGGTGACCCCATCGACGACGGCGGGTCGTGGACGCAGCGCCCGTCGGTCCCGATCTGCCCGGCCACTGTGCCGTCGTGGTTGATGATCATGACGCGACAATTCTGAGCATCGGCCACGGTAATCTGGCCGTTCTTCAGCAGATAGGCGTCATCGGGCTCGTGCAGGTATCCCGGCGCGGTACCCGACCGCTTCGGGTGTCCGTACTCCCAGATGATCTTGCCCGACGGATAAGCGATCTCGACGATTGTTTCGTTCTCCTCTTGGTTAGAGATGATGGCTTGGCCCTTGTTGACGAAGAAAGCGTCATCGGGGAAGACGAACCCGAAGGGGTCAGCCGGTGATGTCGCCGATGGATAGGTCCAGGTGATGTGCATGGCCGAGTCCAACACTATGAGTCGGTTGTTGCCGCGGTCGGCGATGAGCAATCGCAGCCCGAAGTAGGGCGACCCTGCGCCCGACGTGCCGGCAGGGCCGAATCCCCGATTGGGCTTGAGCATCTGCACCGCGGCAACCGGCATTCCATTGGACTCGCCACCAACGAACCACGCGGTCGTGCCGAGAACGGTCACACTCGTGTGCGAGACGGGCACCTGGAGACGCCCGGCGACCAGCATTTTCCCTGTCCCCGGATTGAAGGCCCAAATGGCGGAGACAGTGGAAGTGCCCGTCGTCGACTCGTTGGGGTTCGCCCCGGACGAGCCTGAACCGGAACCCGCATTAGGACCGGAGGTTGTGGCCGTAGTCGACGATGTAGCGGTGAGAAGCAGACCTCTCGCGCTGGCCCCCTCAGGAACGGTGGCGGCAGTGTTGGTGGCACTGGTCGCACCGGCACCAGGGTCGGACCCAGGAGGCGGTGGAGCTANNGCCGGGTATGACCGGCTGGTCCACCGTGCTTTCGCCGCCGGCCACGTAGACCTGACCCCCGATAGTGACGGCGGCGGCGGCGGCGAGCGGGATCGGCAGATGACCGATCATCGATGCCGTGTGTCGCCTCGGGTCGATTACCTGGATCGCATTCACAGGCTGGCCGGCGCCGGCGCCCGTGATGGCCTGACCTCCGAACACGTAGAGAAGCCCTCGGTCGGCGGCGACCGCCGGATACCGCACCGGCACCGGCAGCGATGCGACGGTCGAGAAGGTGCGCCCGTCTGTCGTGGCCAGCACAGCCGAGTCGGGGTTCGAACCGTCATATCCGCCGACGATGTAGGTGGTCGTTCCGACGGTGACGGTCGACGAGTCCGACCGTGGCCGGGGGAGAGCCCCGATCGTCTCGGCCGACGTGATTCCAACGGAACCGGTCGGGCTGGGAGCCGGCACGGCCTGGACGGCGGCGACGGTGGCGGGCGACCCGCCGCCGAAAGTCACGTCCCGCCCGTCGATGACGGCTCCCGATGCGTCGTGCAGGCCACCGGTGAGGTTGGCCACATGAGTGAGCGCTCCGGTCGTGGTGTCGAGCGTGTAGACCCCTTGAGCGGAGGTGTTGGACTCTGTCAGACCACCGAGGATGACGACCTGGTTCCCTTGCCCGGGGAGCACGACGGCCCGGCTGATGGGGGCGGCCAGAGCCCACGGGAGAAGGCCCGACTCGGCGGCGGCCATGCTCCCGGTTCGGCGGCCAACGGTCTTATGGCTTGACGAAGAGGCCTTCGGCGCCGACGTCGACCGAGAGTTGCTGCCGGTGCACGTGGCCAAAAGCGTACCGAGAGTGACGAAGAGGGCCAACGCAAGACCGACACGGATCCGGCGTGTGCGCACTCGCGCTCGTCGGACATGGGCGCCTGGCACGCGCGTAAGGGGGGGGTGGGAAGTCACGGTCGGTTACTCGGCCCCCGTTCTAGTCTCTTGCGTTCCCCAAGGTGGGTGAGGGGCGTCCAACTGCTCCCACGACGTCGGGATGGCAACAGAATCCGAACCACTTGTGACGGTGCATTGTGCCGCACATGCGGGATTGTGCTGCGACAATTCCCACCGGTCACCATGTGTCGGTAGGTTTCGAGGCGTCGTTGTCGGGTCTCTTTTCGGGTTGCTTCTGCTCGGACAGGTGCGACCTTGGTTGGCGTCGTCAACCACGCACGTTGGCCTTCGACTTCACTCACCATCACATACGTCAAGCGCCACGACGAATGGGTCGCAACCGTCGTCAACGACGTCTAGCACCGCTCCCTCATTCTCGACCACGACCCCCCTCGGAGGATACTTCGCAGGTCGCTCTGCCTACGGTCCCCGCCGGGAACGCTTCCAAATCCAGGCTCGCGAAAGCTCTCCCACACTCGGCAAAGTCTCATGCGCATCATCGCGTGGGGACGAAGTCCAAGCTTTGACCTGAGATGTGGAACGGTACGCACGGCACGAGATGACCGCCCTCGGTGACGGCCCGTCCGTCAGCCTACGATTTGGTTCTCCTCGTGTCGCAGATCGCTGCCGGAGCCGTCCCTTGTCGAAGTGAAGCGAAGTCCTGCCTCCCGAGGACCGCTCCGGTGCCACGAAACTTCCAGCCGCGCCCCTCCAACCTGAGCATCGCCGATGCGCCACCGGCCCCCGGTCGAGCGCACGACGGAATCGGCGATGGCCAGCCCGAGACCGGCGCCAGTCCCCTGGTCGGTGGCCCGGTGGAACCGGTCGAACAGGTGGGGACGTTCGTCTGTCGCAATTCCCGGGCCACTGTCTTCCACCGCCAAGCTCACCCAAGTGCCCTGAGCCTTCACGACGATGCGGACGATGCCGTCCCGCCCAGCATAACGACAAGCGTTGTCCACCAGGACTCCGGTGAGGCGATCAACCCACTCCGGGGGAGCACTTATCCAAGCCTGGGCGTCACCTTCTCGGACAACGGCGATGACGGTGCCCCGTGACTGCGCGACGGCTCCGAACCTGTCGGCGCATCCGTCGGCGATGGCTGCCAAATCGACGGGCTCGTCACTTGGGGGAGGGGGCTCCGAGTCGAACCGCGCCAGCCACAGGAGGTCCTCGACCAACCGCCGCAGACGATCGCTCTCGCGCCCCACCCTTTCCAAGGTGTCGCGATAGCGCGTGGCGTCCCGGGGAGAGCGCAGGGCGAGACCTACCTCTGCCTCAATTACGCTGAGGGGTGTGCGCAGTTCGTGCGAGGCGTCGGCTGTGAATTCGAGCTGACGCCGTCGAGCTTGTTCGATCGGGCCCGACGCCTTGAGCCCGATGACCAGGGTGCCCAGGTAGATGGTGAGAAGCAGCACGGGCCCGGCGATCAACTCGCCCGTGAGCAGCACTTGTTCGACGTGTGTCTGCTCGGCCAGGCTCTTCCCCGCCGCCAACCACCCGCCACCGTTGACCGGCTCCGCGTCCAGACGGAATGAATGTCCGGCGATGTCGACCGTGACGGGGTAGGCCGAACGGACCCACGCCGTGGTGGGCAACACCGGTGCTCCATCAGTCAATGTGGACGAGCTGCCATTCGGCTCGATCCGCCACAGGACGATGGGGGCCGAATCGACGTCATCGCCATCGGAAACCTGGCGGTGAGTCGGCAATACTTTGCCGTGGTGGCTGGCATCTGTGAGCCGCTCATGAAGGCTGGCATCAACCTGTGCGACCAGATGATGAGAGTCGACCGTATCAAAGACAACGACGAAGACGACGTAGACGATACCGATAAGGAGGGTGGCGACGGCCGCCACGCGCGCCGCGTGAACGAAGAAGGGTCGCTTGAGGCCATGCCGACCTTTCACGTCGACGTCATCCTGTATCCGATGCCGCGGACCGTCTCGATACGCACCCGTCCACCGACGAGTTTCGCCCTCAGTCGAGCCAGGTGGACGTCGATCGTGTTCGAACCGAGCGCATCAGCCTCGTCGTCCCACACGTGCAGCGCGATCGACCGGCGCTCGACGACGCTCGGGTGCCTGCGCATCAGGATCTCCAGGATCGATAACTCGGTTCCCGTCAGCGATGGTTGTTTCGAACCAATGTGCACCTCCCTCGTGGCTGGGTCGAAGACGAGGTTCCCTACCACCATTTGGGGCCCGTGCATGGCGGGCGGCCTACGCTGCAGCGCCCTCACGCGCGCCAGCAGTTCGCCGAAATCGAAGGGCTTCACCAGGTAGTCGTCGGCACCCTCATCGAGTCCGGCGACACGGTCCTCGGCCCTGTCTCGAGCGGTAAGCATCAAGATCGGGACGGGCGAGCCGGCACGCCGCAATTCCCGTATCACTTCGAGGCCGGACACGTTAGGCATGCGCCAGTCCAACACCGCCACGTCGTAATCGTAAGTGCGGAGGAATGCTAGGGCCCGCTCACCGTCAGGCAGGGCGTCAACCACGTAGCCGTTCTCTCGCAGGCCCCGTTCGAGGACCGAACGTAGGGCCTCGTCATCTTCGGCCACCAACACCCTCATTCCTAAGGGTTTACTCGTCTGACCTGACATTCTGGTGAAAACGCGCCCACGATCCCAAGAACCGGCTGGTCACGTTCACGATTCCGTAAGGGTCCCAGGCACATGCTGAAGGAACCGATCGGCCCGGAGTGGCGCGCCGAAGTCCAGACGCGGGAGGGCAATGTCTAAACCTGGGGCCGGTCGTCGGCCACCTGCTCATCGCCCATCGACCCAGTCCCGCCTGCGCCCACCGAACAAAGCCCACCGGCCGGAGGTGAGGACAAATTGGGCCTGGTTCGGACCGCCGGTGCGCGCCCTGTACTCAGCCGGTTGGGCGTCGATTCCATTGCGCCTCTTCCTCGGGTTCACCTTCTGTTTCGCCGGCCTGCAGAAGCTCGCCAATCCGGGCTTCCTCGACGCCGCCAACCCCGCATCGATCCAGGCACAACTGTCCGGCGCCGCCCGCCTGAGCCCGGTCCATGCTCTCGTCGCGCCACTCGTTCACGTGGCGGTCCCATTGGGCCTGGTCATCGCCTTGGCCGAAGTGGCTATCGGACTGGGGACGCTGCTGGGGTTATGGACGAGGGTGGCGGCAGCGGGTGGCATCGTCCTGTCGCTCATGCTCTTTCTGACCGTCAGCTTCCACTCGAGCCCGTATTACACGGGCTCGGACATCGTCTTCGTCTTCGCCTGGACACCGCTGCTATTGGCCGGATCCGGCGGAGCCATCTCGGCTGACGCCCTGGTGGCACATGGGGTCCGGAGGAGAGCCGGCCACGAACCGGATCTCACAGTGCCGATCCCATTCTCGACGGTGCGTGAGGTGTGTGGCTCTTACGAGAGCGGCACCTGCCGCGCTCGGCGAGGGGCACCGTGCGAGCCTGCGCCATGCCCCTTTCTGATCGGGCGTGCAGCGTCGTCCCCAAGGTCTCATGAGGCCGAAATGGATCGGCGCACCTTCGCTGCCAAGGGCACGGTGGCGGCCGCCGCCGCCCTCCTTGCTCTCGTTGGCGGAGGCCTGGCGGCAGGCATCGGCCGCCTGGCGGGAGGCTCCTCAACGAAGCCGGGGCCACTGGCGTTGGGCGGAACGGGCACCCGAGCGGCCACCACGACGGGACCGCCCACGAGCGCCCCTCCGTCGAGCACCTCCGTGCCCAGGTCCACCGACACGGCACCGTCGACGACAGCACCGCGGCCACACCCGCCGGGGACGGCAATAGGGGCGGCGTCTCAGGTCCCTGTGGGTGGGGCGGGATCCTTCAACGATCCGAGCACCGGCGATCCCTCGCTCGTCATCCATCCCCGGGAAGGAACCTTCCTGGCCTTCGATGCCGTCTGTCCGCACGCCGGTTGCGCTGTTCAGTACGACACCGCCAACCCGGTGTTCATCTGCCCGTGCCATGGGTCGCAGTTCAACGCGGAAACGGGAGTGGTTGAGGTCGGCCCGGCGGCTACCGGATTGCTTAGTATCAAAGTCGCCGAAGGGTCCGACGGTCAGCTTTACGTCATTTGAGCAGCGGGGTCAGATGAGATCGGTGCAGACCCTTGTAACGGTGTGCTCGAAGCGGGTCCTGTCCGACAGTCCTCGCCAAGAAGCGCATGTGCGCAAACTCGAGTCGCCTGGTTCTTCCTCGAGTTAAGTCTGAAAGGGTGGCTGGCGCCCGTCCGCTGTGGCACGAGTTTCCATTGAGGACCCCGACTGGGCGTTGGATGATTCGGGGCGACATCTCGCTGGAGAGCTGACAGCCTGGGGCCACCCGGCTGTGAAAGTCCCGGTAGACGGCCCAGGAGCGCGAAAAGGGCCCAGCCGCTGTAACGGATTGCAGCGCCCAAGAGTTGATACGGACAGGCACCCAGAGTCAACCGAAATGACCCGAAAGGAGAATCATGGCCCGTCTTTCCGCTCTGAGCGTAGCTGCACTCACCCTGATCAGCGGAGGAGTGGTCGGTGTCTTCTCGATCTCCGCTGGCGCGACCAGCGCAGCCGCGTCGCCCCACATCGCGACCCATCCCCACAGTGTCATGGTCAACGGCTCGACCACGCTGATCGGAACGAACTTCAAGCCCAGGAAGTCGATCACCATCAAAGAGTGTTCGGAGACCACCTGGATTGTTCCTCAGAACCCCTGCGACAGCACGAACTCGATAGTCGTGAGGACCAACAGCCATGGCGAGTTCAGGAGTTCATTCACCGTAGAGACTTGTCCTGGAGGAACGAGCACGCCCCCTGGTTTTTCGGAGACTTGCTTCATCGGTGATCCCATGCCGTCGGGCGTCGACGTCATCAACCTCGTTGGAGCAGCAAAGATTACGGTCACCGGTCCCTGAGCCAGACGCCTCCTGACCTTGATGGGTACCGACTGCCGGCCCACGAGTTGTTGCGTCGAGCGCCCCTGGGCCCATCGGCCGAGGAATCACCAAAGACGGCCGGGGTCAGTTGGATCGGCGACCGAGGTGCGATAAAGGCGGGCGGCCGTGGGCAGGAAAGTATCGGCTGTGCCGGTGGCCGCACGGTGGTGATGGACGAATCAAGCGGCCCTTAGCGCTGTCCACGAGCGTCCGACCCTAATCACGCCGTATCCGGAAATGAGTACGGCGATCAGCATCAGCGCCATCGTTAACAGAAGCTGAGTATTGAAAGGTGAGGGTTTCGACCCGGTTGCCGTTCCCTGAAGGAACCACGGCGCGTTCTTGGCCATCGCCCCCCACCAGAGCGCGGTAGACACTGTCATGACCGCCATGGCTCCGGCCACTGTAAAGGCCAGGACCGCCTCGAGGTAGAGAACTCGGCGTGCCAGGTCGATTCTGCGAGCGGCGGCGACGCCGGCCGCCGTCCATTGGGCCAAGGTCGCGGCCACGAACAGAGCCCATATCCCAAAAGCCCCTGAGTAGATCCCGTCGCCTCCGTTGCGCTGGAACGCGTTCAGGTGGTGGGCCCACAAGCTGAGGGGGATCACAGCACCGACCGTTACCACAGTGAGCGCGGTGGCCCTGAGCACGTGCCTCCCGATAAAGGACCACCCGCCGCTGCGGACAAACCGGACAAACGCAGGGAGCGCCGCGAGAGCGCCAAGCACCACGAGAGCTGCTCCGATCACACCCAGAGCGGCAATGACGTTGAAGGCGTCCTGAGGGAGCGTCCGGGATGCGGCCGGCATCGCCTGGGCGAAGTGCTCGGAGGCCTTGGAGAAACTGGCCCCGGCCAGCACGAAGGCAGTCCAGGCGCAAAGGACCAGGAGCGACCCGGCNNCGAGGGGTGGTCGCCAATGAGGCCGGTTTGATGGACGCGCTCGCGCAACCCGGCCCTGGCTATCGACACCTTCAGCTTCGACGTCGGAGGCTGGTCGCCCAAGCCGTCCTCTATCAGCGCCACTAGTTCTTCTCCGTAGCGCTCGCGCCACGAGTCTGGGTACCATCGGAGCAAAGCAGCGGTTACATCTCGGCGCCTGCTCACGCCAACGTCCCCAACGTGAGTCCGAGACGCAACGCACCGACATCGGCGATCTGCCGCATGGCGGCGACCACCTCCGCCAGGGCGGCAGAACCAGCCCCCGTGATCCGGTAGGGCCGACGCCTGTCGTCGGTCTTTAGTGGCTCGATCAAACCTCGCTCTTCAAGCCGAGTGATCGCCCCATAAAGTGCACCGGGACCAAGGGTGACCCCGGCGAATTCCTCGATGTCCTTGGCCAGAGCATGCCCATGTTTGGGCCCGCCGGCCAGGCTGGTCAGAATCAGAACCGGGGGGTCATTCGGCCGTCGGAGTCCCATCGGTTCTCGCTGTCGTGCCATCCCGCAACGGTACTACGTAATACGTAGCTACGCAAGACGTAGATCCAGTTCAGGTCGGCGGTGGCCGCGCGCCGCAACAAACGCTCGCTCCTGTCCGCCAGCCATGGGACACACTCGTGGACGACGCTCACATCGATCCGTAGCGCTGAGCAATCGCCGAGATATTTTTGTCGACCGACTCGTGACCGGATCCGACCGTCGTTCGCGTGCGTCGAAATTCGCATCCAGACCGGGAGCGTCCTACTCGGGTCTTAGCATTCCGATGGGACGGGCAGTCGCTAGCCAAACGCTGATCGATGCAAGACCGGCGTAGATTCAGCATCCCATAGAGGAGGTCAGCCGATGGCAGCTCGAGTTGTTGAGCGTGGTGAAGGGCGGAGACGTTTCACAGCCCGAGGCAGCGTGATGCTATTCAAGGCGCTGGCCGAGCAGGATGCTGGCGACCTGTCGTTGATGGAACGCACGCTGCCGCCCGGTGGCCGCCGACCCCCGGCGCATCGTCACACCAACTGCTCGGAGGCGTATTTCGTGCTCGACGGGCTTGTGTCGGTCATCGTCGAAGACGAGGAATTGACCGTGGGACGCGAGGGGTTCGTCCTCGTGCCTCGCGGAACCGCACATACCTTCGGCAACGACACCGAGGAGGACGCTCGGCTACTGGTGATACATGCCCCGGCGATGGACGCCTACTTCGCTGGGCTGCACGAGCTGTGGAACAGTGACGAACCACCGTCGCCGGCTGAGGAACGAGCCCTCATGGCTCGTTTCGGCATGGAGGTGGTCTAGTGCCATGACAGTTCGCCGGCACCGCTCACCGTAGGACCGGAGATGATCTCCCAGCGAGGTCCAATGTTTCTCTCCTACTCGTGAACCCTGAGACTAGAAGAGAGGATCAATTTGGGCCGTCGTCGATACCGGGGTCCGATATCCGTTCGGATGGTCTGAGAGTGACCTCGATGCGTCATTGACGAAGCGTTGGGTGAGTGTAGGACCCTCCAGGACCATGAATCAGTAGCCTGGACGTGGAGAGGCCGGCGGTCGGATAGATGGGCCATTCAGCGGACGACTTACAGAGAGAAAGGCGAGTGCGATGTTCCTCATCTTCGGGATCAAACGTCTGAAACGACGGCTTGCCACGATGCTTGCCATCTGCGGACAATGCAGCACACCAGCAGCCCAGGTGATAGTCCGAACGAGTACCTGGTTCTCCCTCTTCTTCATTCCGGTGATTCCGCTTGGAAATAAGTACATTTCCACATGCACACTCTGTGGCATGTCGGTGAAACTCGACAAGGCTCAGGCCCTTGAGATGGTCGCAGCCGCGCAACAGGTGGCGGCCCAGTCTCCTCATCCCCACATTCCACAACCCGACAGCTTGGCGCCCCCGTCGCAGCCCTCTTCTTCTCGGATGGAGCCTTAAGCTCTGCCCGGCCCAGTTCGTGGTCAACCTCTCGTCGCCCCCCAAGGGGGACCGCGGTCCGTCAGCGTAGGAGTACGGGATGAGGCCTCGTGGCGATCTCGCGACGGATGGTCCAACTTGATGTGGAGTACGAGTCACTTCAGGTATGAATCTCTTAGGCTGATATTGACAGGCATAAATGTCTTAAGGCAAAGGGAAAACGCATGGTCGTTCGACTCTCCTCGGATCAGACGAAGAGGGGTCAACAACTGAGCATTGCCATGAATGAAATCACAACCGCCATCCGGCTGGCCCGCAAAGATGAGTCCACGTCTCCACAGATGGTCAAGCAGCTGTTGGACAAGCACTGCGCAGCAGAGGCGGAGCTCCGTTCTTTGATCCCGCGATCGGTCGGGCCACTGTCATAAGGAATAAAACAAGGCCGTTGTTCGAGTCAGTTTCGATGCCAGCACGAGTTCGGGTCGTCTCACCGACACGAGGGCATCCGGTCCACGATGGTGGCCACCCAGCGAGCGGCGGTGGCGGGCTGGCCGTTGATCCGGGCCACGGGGATGCCCGCCGCGAGGGCGGCGGCCGGGCTCACGGTGGCATCGGTGTTCTCGAGGGCCAGGGCGTCGATCCCCCCGAGGGCCTCGGCCCAGGCGGCCACGTCCTCGGTCTTGGAGGTGGAGTCGACCACCCCCCAGACGGCGGTGGGACTCAGAGAGGCGATCAGGTGGGTGGCCCAGGACCGCTGCCCGCCGGCCACCGCGGCGTCGACCACCACCACCACCGCCCGGGAGCGGCGCCACCCCGGAGCCCGCTCGGCGGCGTCCTCGGCCGAACGCAGAAGAAGCGTCCCCGTGGCCAGCGCATAGGCACCGGCGTCGAGCGAGGCCAAGGGCACCTCGGCCGGGTTGATCCCGATCTCGTCGGCTAGGGCGGCGCCCAGGCGCCGGGCCGGGGCTCCGGCACCGACCACCACGAGCAGGCTGCCCACCCGACAGGGCACGGCCGGGGCCGGATCCCCGCCAGAGAAGGCCTCGAGCAGAAGGGCCTCGAGATCGGCCCCCCGACGCCGACCCTCGGACACCGCTTCGACCATGGCCTCGCCGAGTCCCATCCGCCGAAGGGCACCGGCCACGGCATGCTCGGCCGTGGTGCCGTTCGACCGGGACATGGCGCCGTTCGACCGGGCCGTGGGGGGTGGCTCGGCCGTGGTCTCGGCCAGGAACAGAGCCGCCTTGGAGGCGACGCCGGCCGGCGTGGCCACGTCGTCATAGGCGGCGGGTTCCGGCCCCGGTGGATAGCCGACGGCGTCGCCCGTGGGAGTGTCGCCACCGACGACTCGAGCATTGCCCGTTGCGGAAGCCAGGCGGGTCGTCAACACCAGCGGAGTATCGACTGCACGGGTGCGCGATGACTCATAGATCTGATGCGTGCGAAGGCAACGCTGAGACGCCGTCTCGAGCATCGTGGTGACCCGGGACATCACGTCGTCGAAGGAGTCGCGGCCGTCATTGGGGACAAACCTGTTCGCGGCAAGCGAATCTCCAGCTAACGGGACGGATGGGGTTGCTGCGGCGGGGATTGGAGCTGCTGACGCTACGGGGATCTCACTGAGACCCACTGAGGTCTCGGCCTTGGCCTTGGCCATTGGTGGGTCCGCGAATAGATTCGCCATCGTTGGCACTCGGACCTCAGGGTCGGCGGTGCACCTCTCGGCGGCCGAAGAGAATGGCGAGGGGAAGATGACATCTCGCCGATGGGTCTTCCGACCGGCGATCACAAGCGCAAATCCGGTCAGGGCCAGACCGACGACGATCTTCATAGGCCAGTGGCCCCTTGGGAATCGGCTCATGTCAAGAACTTGACTTCCGAGAGAGCAGGAGGTGATGTCGCGTACCCTGGGTCAGTCGGAAACCGGACCAGGGCTCCATTGTGCATGTCACCATTGTGAGCAATTACGCGAGCAAAGTGGTGGACGCGATCCCACAGGGCATCAGCCGTGGATGCTATTTGGTCTGATGAGAAGATTGGGGGGTGTCTTCCGTTCGAACGGCAATCGTCGGGACCGTCAGATGGCTGGTTTGTGGGCCAGAACGATGATCCGTGCATTCATGCGGAATTCCTCGTGCGGGTCCTCGGGCTCCAATGCTGCCAGGTCAGCATCAAAGCGGGATTAAGCCGCCGCTCACAATGGAAGACCACAGGATCGCGCTGGAACGTCACTACCGAAGCCGTTAGAGCGTCAGTTCTGTCCGCCGCCTTCTGCCGGTGTCGCGGGCTGCGAGGCTGGACTGTGGGTGTCGGTGGACTGCCTCTTGAGAATCGTGATGAGTGCCGCCGCCTCTTCAAGGGTCCGGCAAATCGGCATGAAGTCCTCGACACCGCTCTCGTACATGACCTTCCGGACACCCGGTGGCGGCGCCACGATGATCAGGGCGCAGTCGTGCTGACGGAGCAGACGGAAGGCTTGAACGAGAATACTGAGGCCCAGTCCGTCGATCCGGGTGACCCCCTGAAGGTCCACCATGACGGGCCGGGCCTTCTCACACAGGTGATCGAGAGCCTTCCCAAAAGAAGGCGCCGTGGCGGGGCCCAGCTCCCCGACCAGGGACACCAGTGCCGCCCCAGAAGCGTCACTCACTTGGATATTCAGGTCCACGCCATCTCTACATTATTGAGACGTCACCTTGGTTTCGCGGATGGGTCCCGGGCTCAGGGGGCAGTGGACAGCGCCGAACGGACGGCAACGGATGCGGTCGCCGGCATTCCCTCAAGCATCTCGGACACGCCTTTGCGCATGCGATCGATGCCGAAGTGGCTGATCGCATGGGCGCGACCGCCCTCGCGTAGTCGTTGCCAGAGGTCGCAGTCAGAATATAGTCGTTGGCGGCGAATCCGACAGAGCGGCAGCCCTCTGCAGCCGCAGGAAGTGGATGTCGTTGGTGTCGACGATGACAGCGGCACGGGGCGCGTAGCGCCGTATCTGGTCGAGGACAATCTCGGCCGTCGACCAGGGGCTGACGACGACGACATCAAAGTGCCACCCGGTGAGAAGACGGCGCCGTGCTCGACTTCGGTGGAGGTATTCCGGGATACCTGGCGTCGCGCCAATTCCGGCTGGAGACACTGGCGCCGGAGCTCCAACCTTTCTGCGTCATGCGATCGGTCAGCGAAACCGGGATCAGCTTCGTGCTGGTGGCACCGGGAACGTTTTTCCCCGACTACACGATCGAGTTCGATGAGCAGCACGTGGCCACTCTCGGATTGGAGTCGGCCGACGACGCCATGGTGCTGGCCAGCGTCACGCTCGGCCGTCCGCCCACGGCCAACCTCCTCGGGCCCCCTGGTGGTGAACCGCCGCACGCGGGCGGCCGCCCAGGTGGTGCAGTACCAGTCGAGCTACCGGGCGGCCGAACCGCTGGCGCCGCTGTCCGGAGCCTGAGCGTCCTGCAGGGCGGCCGTGAGCCCGGCCACGGCTTCGGTGGAGGTCGAGGCGCCCTGGACATTGGCCTCTTGGATCTCGAGGTAGACCTCTTCGCGGTGCACCTCGACCTCCAAGGGGGCGTCGATACCGATACGCACCTTGTCGCCGGCGACGACGAGAACGGTGACCTTGATGTCGTGGCCGATCATGATGCCTTCACCGACACAACGGCCGAGAACTAACACCGCGCCCTCTCTTCCTTGAGATGTGACAGCGTCTCATCCTTGAGATGTGAGATGGCCTCCGCAGGGGGAGGGTCCGCCCAGGCTACCGGGCGAACCCTCCCCCCCGGGAACTCCGGCAGTCCGGTCCCCTAGACGAGAACGAAGCCCCCGAGGATGTGGAAGCTCGAGAACGGTCCCGGTCCGCACGGCGGAGCGGGAAGGTCGGTGGCGATCTCGGTGGTGTTGTTCGTCGCCGGAGCGGTGGACGATCCTGACTTCGTCGCCGTCCCCGGGGGGCGAGCAGATCGATGGTGTCGGTGGGGATCCGCTGGCGGTGGCCGGGTTGTTCTTGTAGACGATCGGCGTAGTGGCGATCGGTGGTCCGGTGGTCGTCCACGTCACGGTGACGGTGATCTTGCCCACGACGTAGGGACCATCGAAGTTGGCGCAGGAACTGGCACCACCGGCCATGGCTTGTAACACCCGGAACCGGTGACGGTTCCTCCGATCACGGTCACTCCCTTGGGCTTGGTGACTGCGGGCGTTGGGGCACGGATCCGTCAGGGTGGCCGTGAAATTGATCTTGACCCCCGGCACTCCCGGCCGGGGGAGCGTCAGACGGCGTACAGGTTGCCGTCGGGCCCTTCGGCGATGGAGATGGGGGTGAGACCCCGGGTGGCCGGGCCGTTCTCGACAGCGCCGGTCTCGCCGTTGAAGCGCGAACCGTGGCAGGGGCAGATGAAGAGCTTGTCGGGCGCGGCGTAGGCGACGGTGCATCCTTCGTGGGGGCAGATGGCGTCGAAGGCCACGAAGGAGCCGGCGCTCGGCTGGACGACCACGGCCGGTTCCCCGGTCTTCGGATCGTTGAAGGTGGCCGATCCGCCGAGCGCTACGGTGCTGGCGGGGAACACCTTCTTCCCCGGGGGGGTGGTGTTCGTCGGCCCGGGCTTCGCTGTTGTCGCCGGCGTGGCGCTCGTCCCGGTGTTGGTGGCCGAGGCACCGGCCTCGTCGGAGTAGTGGCCGACGAGCCGTCCCACACCGGCGGCCAGGCCGGCGAGGAAGAGGCCGAGGGCGCCGGCGGTGCCGAGGGCCACGGTCTTCAGGGCGAAGGAGCGGCGGTCGAGCTCGACGCGGTCGGCCGCCGCCGTCAACGTCGGTCGTGGCGACCGGGAGCGGGGACGGGCCCGGGCCGCCAGGAAGGCGTCGACGGAAAGGACTCCGCCGGATCCGGCCACCAGGAGAGGAACCCAGGCGAAGAGGAAGACGATGTCAGAGCCGGTGTAATAGGGGCTGGCGTGGAAGCTGACGGTGAGGAACAGGCTGAGTGACAGCACCATCCCGCCGATGGCGGCGATCCGGGCCCAGAGGCCGAGCAAGGTACCGATGCCGGCGGCCAGTTCCCCGAGGGCGAGGATGACGCCGACGGGGACGGCGATGTGCTGGAGGGGGCCGACCAGGCCGTGGATGGGACTCGAGTGGGCGGCTTCCTTTAATTGGGACTGGAAGGAGGTTGGGTTGTTGGCGTCGAAGAACCCGGGATTGGCCAGCTTCTGCAGGCCGGCGAAGGTGAAGGTGAAACCGATGAAGGCCCGGAGCGGGAGCAGGGCCCAGCCGGCCGAGGCCGAGGACGGGGAAGGTCCGATCCATTGGCGCTGATTGGATGTCATCTCGCTCCCTGAACGGCGCTAGGTGACGCCCCGGCGACGTCTGATGGCGACATCGACGTCGGCCCCGAGCCACGGCAGTTTACCGACGCCACCTTCGGCGGCGACCGCGGGCCACGGTGGTGAGGTCCTTGTCACCGGTGCAGTTCGGTCAGCGGCGGAGCGCCGACGGTCAGGCCAGAAGGGCCGGCCACTACGCTTGGGAGGCCATGCTCACCGTCCCTTCGAGTCCGTGGCCGGAGACCGAGGCCGGGGAGCGCCGGCTGGTCACGGCCGAGCTCTCACTGGGCGGAATGCACTGCAGCGCCTGTGCGGCGCGCATCGAGGGCGCCCTGGCTGATCAGGTGGGCGTGGTGAGCGCGTCGGTGAACCTGGCCACGACGCGGGCCTTCGTCGCCTATGACCCGGCCACGGTCGGGGTCGACGATCTGTGCGGCGCGGTGGACGGGGCCGGCTACAGCGCCGCACCGGTCGAGGAGGATGACGGCGCCGTCGTCGGTGAGCGGTCGGATCATTGGGGCCTGCGGGCGGCCATCTCGTGGCCGCTGGCCCTGGCCGCCTTCGCCGTCGCCCTGGTGGCGCCCGAGGCGGGGAGCGCGGTGGACGGGTGGATCGTGCTCATCCTGGCCGTGGTGGTGGAGATCGCCGGCGGCTGGCCGTTCTTGCGGACCACGGTCCGGTTGCTGCGACGGGGTGCGACGAGCATGGACACCCTCATAGCCCTGGGTACATTGGCCGCCCTGGCCGTGAGCGCGGTGGAGGCCATCGCCCTGCACGGACAGCACTACCACCTCGGCGGTGGGGGCGAGTTCGCGGCGCGGCTGCACGGGGTCATGGCTCCGCTGATCGTGGCCATCCTCGTCACGGGCCGGGCCATCGAGGCCAAGGCCCGCCGGCGCGCCGCGCTGGCCATGCACTCGCTGCTCGGTCTGCGGCCTCCGACGGCGCGGGTGGTATCGGCTCCGGCTGACGATCAGGGTGAGCTCGTGGCGCCGGAGAGCATTCCGGTCGGTGCTCTCGTCCGGGTCCGGGCCGGGGAGACGGTTCCTCTCGACGGCGAGGTGGTGAGCGGATGGTCGGCCGTCGACGAGTCCATGCTCACTGGCGAGCCGCTCCCGGTCGAGCGCGGGCCGCGGAGCAGCGTCACAGGCGGCACCCGGAACGGCAACGCCGCCCTCGTCGTGCAGGTCAGCTCGGTCGCCGCCGAATCGGTGCTGAGCCGTCTGCAACGCCTCGTTGAGCAGGCTCAACGGGACAAGGCACCCCTGCAGAAGATCGCCGACCGGGTGAGCTCGGTCTTCGTGCCGCTGATCCTCGTCGGGGCGGCGGCGACGTTTCTCGGGTGGTGGCTCGCCGACGGCAACTTCGGCACTGCCGTGCTAAGCGCCATCGCCCTCCTGCTCGTCGCCTGCCCGTGCGCGATGGGGCTCGCCACGCCGGTGGCAATGATGGTCGGCAGTGGCCGGGCCTCGTCCCTCGGCATCCTCATCCGCAGCGGTGACGCCCTCGAGAGACTGGCCCGGGCAGATCTCGTCGCCTTCGACAAGACGGGCACGCTCACGGAGCGCTTTGCCCGCGTGACCGGCGTCGTCGCCTCCGTCAGGCCGTCCGAGGCGCTCGAGCCGCCCGGTCGCCCCACCGGCTCGACGGCCGTCGCTTCTCGCGCCGTGCTGCAGCTGGCTGCCGCCGTCGAGGCCGAGAGCACCCACCCGCTCGCCCTGGCCATCCGGGAAGCCGCCGCCGACGGCAGCGGATCTGTCGTCGATGAGGCGACCGGCATCGAGGAGGTGCCGGGCACGGGCATCTCAGGGATCGTCGGAGGACGAAGCGTGTCAGTCGTCCGGAGAGGCAGTGTCGTCCTGCCTCCCCCGCTCGAGCACTGGGTGGCGGAGCGCGAGTCGTATGGCGAGACCGTCGTGGCCTTGTTGGACGAGCAGATCGTCGCCGGTGCGATCGCCGTCGCCACGCCGCTACGTCCCGGGGCCGCCCCAACTGTCGCCCATCTTCACGCTATGGGCCTGGCATCAGTGCTGCTGAGCGGCGACAGCGCTCCGGCCGTGGCAGCCGTCGCCGCCGCCCTCCATCTCGACGACGCCCGCAGCGGGCTCAGCCCGGCCGGCAAGCTGGAGGTGCTCCGGAACCTGCAGTCAGCCGGCCGTCACGTCGTCATGGTCGGCGACGGCACCAACGATGCGCCGGCGCTCGCCGTGGCCGACGTCGGCTGCGCGGTGGGAAGCGGGGCAGAAGCAGCTCTCGCCGCGAGCGATGTCGGCCTGCTCGGGAACGACCTCGAAGGCGTGCCGGCGGCGATCGGCATTGCGCGCTCGACACTGGCGACGATCCACCAGAACTTCGGCTGGGCGGTCGGGTACAACGTGGCTGCCCTGCCGCTCGCAGCCGCCGGCCTGCTCGATCCCCTCGTCGCTGCCTGCGCCATGGGCCTCTCGAGCCTCATCGTCGTCCTGAACAGCCTGCGCCTCCTGCACCTTGGCCGCGGTGGGCTCGGACAGATACGCGGGCCGAGGACGCGGCGCCCGGCGTGGACGCTCGCCCTCTCCATCGCCCTCCCGATCGCCGTCTTCGGTGGCGCCACGGCGGGCGCCGAGGCGCTGTCGCCTGCCCGCGGGCAGTCTCTCCTGCCGGTGCTGCCGAGCATCACAGAGCTCTCCCTGCCGGGCGGCCGCGTCGCCGAGATCTACCTCTCCCCCGGCACTCCGGGCGTGAACGCCTTCCACTTGATATTCCTGCGCGCCGGCCGGGCGGCCTCGGCGGAGCAAGTCTCGATCACGGCCACCCGCCCGGGCGGCCAGCCGCTCACGCTCCGCCCGGCGCGCCTCAGCGAGGGCCACTTTGTCGCCTATACCGTTCTCCGCGCCGGCAGCTGGCGCTTCAGTGTGAGGGCCGACGTCGGGAGACAGCCGGTGAGCTTTGCCGTGTTGTCACGATTGAGGCGGTAGTTGTCGGGTTTCTTGTGCTCCGACCAAGTCGGACCGCCTGGGAGCATCGAGGGCGGCGACCAGCTCCACGTGCTCGGTCATCGGGAACAGGTCGAATGCCCGGAGCGACGCGAGCGTCCAACCAGCGTCAAGAACGGCCCGCAGGTCACGGGCGAAAGAAGCCGAATCGCACGACACGTACACGATCCGCTCGAGCGCTCCGAGGCGGACCAGTCCTTCCATCACCGCCACGCCGGCTCCCTGGCGAGGTGGGTCGAGCACGACCACCTGAGGGTCGTTGAGGCCGGTGTCGACGAGAGCAGGAGACACCGACGCCCTCACCACCCGCACATTCACCATGCCGGCGGTGTTTACGGCCAGATCGGCGGCGGCATGGGGATCGCGCTCGACGGCGAGGACGTCCCCGGTCGGCCCGACGCGACCGGCGAGCAGGACGGAGAACAGCCCTGCCCCGGCAAAGAGGTCCGCCACCCGCCGTCCTTCGCACGATTCGACAAGCTTGCGGACGACCTGACCGAGAAGAGCCGCCGCGCCCGGATGGCCCTGCCAGAACACAGCGGCGCTGACGCGGAAACGGTGGCCGAGCACCTCGGTACGGACCGCTCCCGGCTCGTGCACGAGCTGGTCGTCCACGAGGAGGCNNCCCTTCGAACGCCGGCAAGCTGAGCTGCCGGCGTCGGCGGGTCCCGACCGAGACGACGGGCGGGCCGGCGTCTGCAGTGGCGAACACCTCGACGCTGGCGGCTCCGGGCCAGCGGAGGCGTTCGGCCCTCAGCTCCTTTATCGACGGCCCGGCAATGACGCAGCGGTCGATCCGCTGGATGAGGTGGGAGCGATGCTTTCTCAGGCCGAGGTGCCCTGCGGGCGAGACCGAGTAACGGATGCGGGTGCGCCAGCCGAGGCCGTCCACGTCTCCGGGGACTGGCTCGACGACCACCGGATGCTCGACACCGGCCACTCGCCGCAGCTGCTCACTGACCAATTCCCCCTTCAGCCGCCTCTGTGCGGCAAGCGGGATGTGCTGCCAGTCACAGCCCCCGCAGCGGCCGGGGCCGGCGTAGCGGCAGGGCGGGGCAACCCGAGTCGATGACGGCTCGAGGATCTCAACGGCGTCAGCGCGCACGAATGTCTTGTGCTCGTCCGTGATCCTCGCTCGCACACGCTCCCCGGGGATGGAGTGCCTGACGAACGCCACGCGGCCGTCGTCGAGGCGCGCCACGCAGCCGCCGCCGGCGGCGATCCTGCCGACGACGAGCTCCACCAGGCCTTTGCCGGCGCTCATGACGAGTATCTTCTCAGCCGGCGAGGCCCGAGCCGTCGGTGGCCGGCGCCGAGCTCGGGGCCGGCGGAGCTGGGAGCCCTTAGGCAGTTTGAGCCGGCCTCACGCCCGGGCAGTGACCGACTCAGTCCTTGCCGACCATCACTTCTGTGGCCTTGACGACGGCCTTCACAGCGTCGCCTTCTTTGAGCTCGAGGGCGCGTCAGCGGAGTCTGTTGTGATCGCCGAGACGATCTCTTGGCCTCCGCTCAGCCGGATGACGACAGTGGACATGACCGCACCATGCTCGACGCGAGCCACGACGCCGTCCAACTGGTTCCTTGCGCTCAGTCTCATGGTTCCCAGGTTAGGTCGAGCCTTGGCGGCGGCGACTCGCGCCGGCCGCGGGGGCGGCGCGCTCTCAGATGTGGTTGGTCCACAATGGGCCGGAGGGCCCGTTCACGACGAGGCCGGCGTTGGCGAGGAGCATCAGGTTGATGTTGCCGGAGTGGCCACCGGAGCCGGAGGACCAGCGGACCACGCCGGTCGAGCTGTAGACGACGAGGTTGCCGTC
>PKWD01000428.1:4436-5161 GCA_003131945.1 Acidimicrobiaceae bacterium | reverse complement strand
ATTTCTGGTGCCGAGGAGGTCTCGAAGGGCACCCGGTTTGTAGAGGGTCCGACGCCAACAGCCTACGATCGGTGCGTGGTCCACCAGAGAACGGAGCCCTACCAATGAGCCAGAACGACGATTGGTCTCCGGACGAGCCACTCGGTACCGAGGTGTTCGAGCAGGGCGACGAAGCGCTCGATGATGATTCCCGGATCGACCCCGACCTGATGGAAGAGGTGGAGCAGGACCCGTCGCTCGACCCCACCCTCCAGGTGGACGAACGCGAACTCGAGGAAGCCGGGGCGGATCTCGACGACCCTGAGAAACTGGTCACCCTCGACGGGGGGATCGACGATCCCGACGGCGTGGGAGGACCGGCAACTGGTAGTGGCCGTCCTGCAGGTGAAGGTGGTTGGGATCTCGATGCACCTCTGGCCGGCGGCAACGAGACTGATGCGGATTCGACCGACTGACGCAACTGTTCTCGTCCAAGGCGTATCTCGGAGATCGAGGAGAGAGAAATGACAGACGGCACGCAGCTCGAGGCCCATCATCGGGCCACGGTGGAGAAGATCTTCGGCCACCCGGTCAGTCACAACATCCAATGGCACGACGTCCTGTCACTGCTCGAGAAGGTCGGCACCGTGTCCGAGGGACATGATGGCCGGTACAAGGTGACCCTCGGATCCGAGACCCAGACGTTCGATGCCCCTCGGCATCACGATATCGGCGAGCAGCAGGTC
>PKWD01000428.1:0-4417 GCA_003131945.1 Acidimicrobiaceae bacterium | reverse complement strand
CAGCCGGAGCAGACACAGCCGGCGCCTCAAGGACGCGTGCCGATCCCGCTGTCAGGCAGGTAATCCGTGCCTCAGAGAGCGAGCGACTTGAAAACAGCGTCGCCCAAGGGATAACACGAGGCCAGCTTGGGTAAGAATGCGTGTGGACGTCGTTCAAGCGTCGTCTACCCAAGGAGATCCACCCCATGGATATCGTCCGCAATGCCGATGGCACCCTCGTCGTTCCCGTACAGCCGGAGCGACACCACGACGACGACAGCGCCGATGGCGCGTCGGTTGAAAGTGAGGGTGAGACGATTCCGACAACGGCGGCGCCCACGACCCGGGTCCTTCATCCCGGCGAGGGCGGCTACGACGAAGCATTGGCCGAGTGGGACCATCAGCAGAACCCCGACCGTCCGCCGGTCGTCTCGACAGCATCGGGCCGACAGCAAGCCATGACTCTGGTGCACGCAGTCGCAGAGTCACCCGATCATGAGGTGGTGTCAGCAGTGGAGGCCGTCAGCGATCCCGAAGCCAGCGGTGAGGCCTTGCGCCATGTCCTCGTCGGCGGTGTCCATTCGGTCGAAGACTTTGCCACCGAGGTGGCCAAGGCCGAAGGTGGGGAACCGCTGTCGGCTCACGAGACGACAAAGATCATCGGCGAGGTGCTGACAGAGCTCGACTCATGATCCGATCACGCCAGGTAACGCCTCACGCCGTCGGGGGGCCGTCGGCGCTGGGCGTCGCCATGGCGAGAAGGTGGGCGAAGTCGTCCCCGGCCACCAGCGATTCGAAGTGCACGGCCCGTTCCGCCGCATAGCTGCCATAGTCGACGTCCAGATCCGAGATGGCCATTTGGATCACGCCCCACATGGCCTCGCGTAACTCCGACACCATCTTCATGAGACCGAGAACTGCCCGCAAGCCGTCGTCGCACCGCCCGAAGTAGTGCTCCAGGAGGGCCTCGTCGCGCTCGGGTGGGAACCCGTGGTTGACCGACAGGTTGGCCAGGTCGAAGAACGGGTCCGTCATGCCCGCGTACTCCCAGTCGAGGATGCGGACCGCTCCGTCGTAGAGGAAGTTGGCGTTCAACAGGTCGTTGTGGCCGAGCACCGTGGGCCGGAAGGGACGGGCGGCGGCGATCCGTTGCATCACGGCGCTGGCGTGGGTGAAGTCGAACGGCTCGCTGACACCGCGTTGGCTCGCCTCGGCGTGGTAGCGGCCGATCACGGCGAAGTAGTCGAAGGTGGTCGGTATCGTCCCTGCGCCGTGGACCCGCCTGAGGGTGGCGATGACCTGTCCGAGCATCGGCTCGGCCGCCAATTCGGCCCGATCGATGGGGCGCGCGGCGATGAAGCGGGTGACGAGGCACCACGGGTCCTCGACCACCGTCACCACCTCGGGGCCGACACCGATGGCGGCGGCCAGCCGGGTGGCGGCCGCTTCACTTCGTCGGTCGATGCCGAGAAGTTCGGTCTGCGCGCCCGGGACCCGTACGACGACGCACTCGTCGCCCACCTCGACCCGGAAGTTGGCGTTCGTGATTCCGCCCTCGAGACGTTGGATCCGGCGGGGCTTGCCGGGCCACAGACGCTCGACCACCACGTCAACGACGTCGGTCATCGTCGCCCGGGCGCGCCGGCGTCAGTGACTCGGCACAACCGGTCGATCGGCGGGTACCGTGGGCGCCGGTGTGGGTGACGGCGGGGCCCCGTCGGTCGGAGACGAGGCTCCGGCCACCACGGCCCGCAGCTCGTCGCCGTCGATCGTCTCGCGTTCGAGAAGGAGGGCGATCAAGGCGTCGAGGGCGGCGCGGTGGGCGCTCAGCACCGCCGTGGCCCGTCGCTCGGCTTCGCCGAGGAGCCGGCTCACCTCCTCGTCGATCACCTGCTGGGTGCCTTCGGAGTACTGCCGGCTCTGGAACTGCTGTTGGCCGTCGAGATAGCCGGGCCCGTCGGTGCTGAAGCCGATGGGACCGAGCCGCGGCGACAGCCCCCAGTCCCGCACCATGTTGATGGCCAGACCGGTGGCGCCGGCCAGATCGTTCGACGCGCCGGTGGACGCCTCCCCGAGGACGAGGAGCTCCGAGGCCCGCCCGCCCAGCCGGACGTCCAGTGAGGCCAGCAGATAGCTCTCGGGGTACAGGTGCCTCTCGTCGGCCGGGAGCTGTTCGGTGACGCCGAGGGCGCGCCCGGCGGGGAGGATCGTGATCTTGGCCACCGGGTCGGCGTGTTCGGAGAGCAGGGCCACCAGCGCGTGGCCGGCTTCGTGGACGGCCACCGACCGCTTCTCCTCGGGGAGAAGGGCGTTGGAGGCGTCGCGGCGACCGAGCAGGATGCGGTCGCGGGCCTCGTCGAGGTCAGCGGCGGTGATGACGTCCCGGTCGTGACGGACGGCGACGATGGCCGCCTCGTTCAAGAGGTTGGCCAGGTCCGCCCCCGAGAAGCCCGGCGTGCCCCGCGAGATGGCGCCGAAGTCGACATCCGGTGCTATGTGCTTGTCCCGGGCGTGCACGCTCAGGATGGCCGTCCGCTCGGCCTGGTTGGGCAGCGGGATCTCGACCTGGCGGTCGAAGCGTCCCGGTCGCAGCAGAGCGGCGTCCAGGACCTCGGGACGGTTGGTGGCGGCCAGGATGACGACCCCGGTCGTGGCGTCGAAGCCGTCCATCTCGGCCAGGAGCTGGTTGAGGGTCTGCTCCCGCTCGTCGTTGGAGACGATGGACCCGCCCCGGCGCTGACCGATGGCGTCGATCTCGTCGATGAACACGATGGACGGCGCCCGCTTGCGGGCGTCGGCGAACAGGTCGCGCACCCGCTTGGCCCCGACACCGACGAACATCTCGACGAAGCTCGAGCCGGTGAGAGCCAGGAACGGGACTTCCGCCTCACCGGCCACCGCACGGGCCATCAACGTCTTTCCCGTGCCCGGCGGCCCCACCATGAGCACCCCGCGCGGACCGATGGCCCCGGCCTTCGTGTAGCGATCGGGACGGCTGAGGAAATCGACGACCTCGGCCACCTCCCGCTTGGCTCCTTCGTAGCCGGCCACGTCGGCGAAGCGGGTGGTGGGCCGGTCCTCGTCGTAGAGCTTGGCCTTCGATCCGCCGATGCCCATGATCCCGCCCTGTATCTGGCGGCGGGTGCTACGGCCGATCCAGAGGAAGATGCCGATGAAGAGAAGGAACGGGATGAAGGACAGCAGATCATCGACCAAGGTCGACGAGGCACCCACTCCCGTGATGGCCACGCCGTCGGCCTTCAGCAGCGGCGCCAGCTGGTTGTCCTGCAACGCCACCGGGATCTGGCTGGTGTAGGCCTCGCCGCTCTTGAGTTTTCCCGTGACGGCGCCGGTGGGATTGATAGACGCCGTGCTGATCTTGTGCGCCTTCACGTTGGCGATGAACTGCGTGTAGTTGAGCGTCTTCGTCGGCGTCGAATCGAGCCCCGGCGCGAACAGCAGCAGCAGCGTGACGATGATACCGACGGGCAGCAGCCACGACCGCCACTTTGGCGGCGGCGGAGGGGCCGGAGCGGGCGGCCGGTCCCGTTCCGGTCCCGGTTTGGCGGCGTTGGTCGGGTGTCGGCTCGAGATGGAGATGGTTCGGCTCCCTATGCTCGACCGGCGTTGGTCAACGCCTCGATCTCACGGCCGTCGAGCTCGATGCCGGCGGCGCCGACATTCTCCTCGAGATGGCTGACCGTTCCCGTCCCCGGGATGGGGACAATGGCCGACGACCGGGCCAGCAGCCAGGCCAGCACGATCTGCCGCGGCGTGCTGTCGTGGTTCTTGGCGATCTCGGCGGCCACCCCGTCGTTCTCGATGTCGAGGATCGGCGCCCACGGCAGGAAGACGATGCGCTCCTGCTCGCACAGATCGACCATCGACTCCGATGTCCGGTCGGCCACGTTGTACCGGTTCTGGACCGACACGATCGGCGTGAGCCGCTGGGCGCGGTGAAGCTCCGTCTCGGTGACGTTGCATACCCCGATGTGCCGGATCTTCCCCTCGTCCTTCAACGCCACCAGGGCGCCGATCGACTCTTCCATGGGGACCTTGGGATCGGGCCGGTGGAATTGGTACAGAGGGATCTGGTCGATCTTCAGACGGGCCAGGCTTCCCTCGCACGCTTGGCGCAGGTACTCCGGACGCCCGTCGGCGTCCCACTGGTTGGGACCGGACCGCGTGAGGCCGCCCTTGGTGGCGATGACGAGATCGTCGGGATAGGGGTGCAACGCCTCGGCGATCAGGGTCTCGCTCACGTCGGGACCGTAGGCGTCGGCCGTGTCGATGAAATTGACCTCCAGCTCGACGGCCCGCCGCAGCACGGCCTTGGCTTCGTCGCCGTCCGCCGGGTCCCCCCAGATGCCGTTCCCGGTGATGCGCATGGCGCCGAAGCCGAGGCGGTTGACCGCCATGTCGCCGCCGATAGTGATGG
>PKWD01000039.1 GCA_003131945.1 Acidimicrobiaceae bacterium | reverse complement strand
ACAGGTCGTGCTTCTCGTACCAAGTGGCGGTGGGAAGAACCACGTCGGCGTAGATCCCGGTCGAGGTCATCCGGAAGTCGACGGCAACGAGCAGGTCCAACTTGCCCTCCGGGGCCTCTTCTCGCCAGGTGACCTCGGCCGGCCGTTCATCGGGCGGGCACTCCTCGGCCGCTACGGCGTTGTCCGCTCCCAACAGGTGGCGCAGGAAGTACTCGTGGCCCTTGCCCGACGAGCCGAGCAGGTTGGAGCGCCACACCGTCAGGACCCGGGGGAAGTTGGCCGGGTTGTCCGGGTCGTTGGCGGCGAAATGGAGCCGCCCCGCCTGCAGCTCGTCGACCACGTAGTCGCCGACCTCTTTGCCGGCCGCGTCGGCCTCGTCGGCCAGGTCCAGGGGATTGCGGTCGAAGGCGGGATGCGAGGCCAGCCAGCCGAGGCGGGCCGCGTAGGCGTTCAGGTCGGCGACCGAGCGTCCGGCGAAGCGGCCCTCTCCCAAGGGGCTCGAGAGCGCGTCGGCGTGGGCTCCCTCGTAGCGCCACTGATCGGAGGCCAGGTACCAGTATGGGGTGGCGGGCATGTGGCGGGTGGGGCGGGCCCAGTCGTAGGCGAAGGCCAGGGTGAACCAGCCGGTGAGCGGCCGGACCTTCTCCTGGCCGACGTAGTGGGCCCAGCCGCCGCCGTTCACCCCCTCGCAGCCGCCCAGCATCAACAGCGACAGGAAGGTCCGGTAGATCTGGTCGGAGTGGTACCAGTGGTTGGTGCCCGCCCCCATGGCGATCATGGAGCGCCCGCCGGACACCTCGGCGTTGCGGGCGAACTCGCGGGCCACCCGGGCACAGGCCGCCGCCGGCACCGAAGTGATCTGCTCGGCCCAGGCCGGGGTGTAGGGCACCGAGGCGTCGTTATAGGAAGTGGGCCACACCCCGGGCAACCCTTCCCGGGCGACGCCGTAGTGAGCCACAACCAGGTCGAAGATGGTGGTCACCCACCGCTCGCCCACCCGCAGGGCGGGCACCCCGCGGCGGAGCACCCCTCCGCCTTGGCCGTCTCCCACGTCGAAGCGGGGCAGGTCGACTGCCAGCGCCTCGACCCCGGGACGGCCGTGCAGGCTGAGAACAGGGCGGATGTCGCCCAAACGCAGGTTCCAGCGGCCTTTGCCCGCCTCGGTCCAGCGGAACCCGAGCGACCCGTTGGGCACCGCCGGCTCGCCCGTCACCTCGTCGAGCACCACGGTCTTCCATTGGGACCCTTCGTCGTGCGTACCGTCATCCTGGGTCCCCTCGCCGGTGTCTGCGAGATCGGCGGCGGTGAGGAAGTGGTCGGGCACGAATCCGTCACCCCGCTCACGTAGGGACACCAGGAAAGGCAGGTCGGTGTAGGTGCGGGCGTAGGCTTCGAAGCGAGGTACTTGGCGGTCCCGGTAGAACTCGGTGAGCATGACGTGGCCCATGGCCATGGCCAGCGCGGCGTCGGTGCCTGGGTTGGCGGCCAGCCAGTCGTCGGCGAACTTGGTGTGGTCCGAGTAGTCAGGGGAAACCACGACGACCTTCTGGCCCCGGTAGCGGGCCTCGACCATGAAGTGGGCGTCGGGGGTGCGGGTGATGGGCAGGTTGGTGCCCCAGATGATCAGGTAGCTGGCATTCCACCAGTCGGCTGACTCGGGCACGTCGGTCTGGTCGCCGAAGACCTGGGGCGAGGCGACGGGCAGATCGGCGTACCAGTCGTAGAACGACAAGATGGTGCCGCCGAGGAGGGAGTAGAAGCGGGTGCCGGCCGCGTAGGAGGCCATCGACATGGCCGGGATGACGGTGAAGCCGGCGGTGCGGTCCGGGCCGTAGGCGGCGACGGTGTGGACATGGGCGGCCGCCACCAGCTCGAGCACCTCGGGCCAGGAGGCTCGCACGAAGCCGCCCCGACCTCGGACGGACTTGTAGCGGGCGGAGCGCTCGGGGTCGGCTATGAGCTCGGCCCAGGCCGCCACCGGGTCCCCGAGGCGCGCCTTGGCCTCGCGGAACAGCTCCAGCAAGACGCCGCGGACATAGGGGTAACGGACCCGGGCCGGCGAGTAGGTGTACCAGGAGAACGACGCCCCCCTCGGGCAGCCCCGGGGCTCGTACTCGGGCGAGTCCGGGCCTACCGAGGGGTAGTCGACGGCCTGGGTCTCCCAGGTGATGATGCCGTCTTTGACGTAGACTTGCCACGAGCACGACCCGGTGCAGTTCACCCCGTGGGTTGAGCGCACCACCTTGTCGTGGCGCCAGCGCTCCCGGTAGAACTCTTCGGCCCGCCGTCCCCCCCGCCGGTGCAGCTCGCGTCCGTCATCGGAGGGCACACCGGGCTGGAGGTACCGGGCGGCCCGCACTAAGCCTGAAACCACCGCCCAACCACCCTGAGCTTCCTCAGTCGATGTCCTAATGGCAGGTCAATGCCATGAGTCGGTGCTTTCCGAGGCCGAGACCACTGGGGCCGTGCAGGGTCAGACCGTCCCAGCTTGCTGATCGAGATGGAGGGCGCCGGGCAGCCGCGAACGCACCTCTGATGTGGCGCTCAGGCCAGCATGCAGAGTCGCTCGAAGCAGGTCGTCCACTGTCTCGCCCACGGCCAACGAGTCGGGAGGTGGAGGTGGCGCCGTCGTCCGCTTGTCGTGATCCGACCGGGGACGTCGATCAAGCGCCGGCGGATCGTCTTTCCGACGACGGGACCGTCGATGCCAAGTCCGAGCACTGCAAGCCAGCGCACGAGGTTGTGGGCGGTCCCGACGAGTAACGCCCAAGCGGCATTGGCGTTGAAGCGGCCGGAGGGACAGTGCGACAGCCCCGACGATTGCTTCAGGTCTCTGATGGCGAGTTCGACCTCGGCGTGGCGGCGGTGGTCGGCATCGAGTCCGACTGCGTCGCCGACCCGGTCCGTGACAAAGGCGTGGTATCTGAAGACCGGGAAGAGCGCCGGCTGCGGGTCGGCGAGCTTGGTGCGGCGCACGACGAGGCGATGCCCGTCGCCATATGGGGTCTCTGCCACCGAGGCCTCGCCCATCTCGGTGTAGTTGATCGATACCCACGTGTCCTCGTCGATCGCCTCGATCGCCCGGCGGACGGCGCGGTTCTGGGGCGCTGTGATCGAGTACGAGACGCCGTGATCCCGGCAGGCCTTTATGACGTGGCGGGAGTAGAAGCCCGAATCGGCACGGATCGTGAGCGTCCCGCTCGCACCCGCCCGGCGGCACCGTCCGAAAAGTTCGCGGCAGAAGCGCTCGGCACCCCGGCCCGAGCCGGCCGACCCTTTTCGGAAACGGACATGGAGGACCTCGCCCCGCCCTGCCCGCGTTGCGAGGAGTGGGTGGTAGCCCCGCTGCTTGGTGTAGCCGAAGCTGGCACCTTGCTTCTTGGCGCCGTGGACGCCGCAGATCGTCGAGTCGAGATCGATCGTCACCGGCTCGTCGCCCGGTCCGGCACCGAGCTCCCACGCCTTGGTCAACAGCTCCTCGGAGAGACGGTCGAGTTGGCGAACATGCCGAAGGTGAAGCTGCGCAGGAAGGTGCCGAGGCTGGACGGGGCCATCACCTTGTGGGAAAGAACCGCGGCGGTCGATCCGGAGCGGAGCACGTCGGCGTCGTCGATGAATTGAGCGCCGGCCACCATCGCGTGCACGAGCGTTGCGACACGCCTGCCGGGGAACGGCTTCAGGTCGATCAGCGCCTCGGATCGCTCCTCGAGGCCGAGTTGGTCCGACAAGACCGACACGAGAGAAAGCCCGGCATTCGCCACGGCGTGGTCGTCGTCGAAGGTCACCACGAGACGGGCCGGGCTGTGCGAAGATGGCATCGAAAAGGTGCCTTTCCGATCGGGGGGCTGGGGTGTTTGGCGACTCCCATTCTTCCTGATCAAGGCACCTTTTTCGCGGATGGTCGGGCGCTTGGGCCCTATCTACGCGGTGGTTTCAGGCTAAGCCGGTGTCGGCGAGGAGGCCGGCCGCCTGCTCGCTCGCGCCTACTTCCTGCCGGCCCTGTGTCATCACCCTCCCACTTGGTCATCCTTGCCGGTTTGTCTTCGGCATCGCTGCCTGAGCCACCCTGCCCAGTGTGACGCTCGCTCGGCAGCTTCGCTGTTCGCTCGTTCTACCGTCAAGTGGAAATATCGGTGGGGGTTCGCCGCAGGGCGACGCGCTCGGTGGTCCCCGCCGGTCACCGGGAGTCGGGCCGGGGCTGATCGGCGTCGTAGACGAGGCCGCCACGACCGTCGGCCCGGACGCCCTCGGTGAGCCGGTGCGCCGACAGCCGGCCGTCGTGAGCGAGGTGGCGGACCTCGGTGTCGAAGCACAGCGTGGCGGCATCGGCGATGAGGCGGCGGTGGCAGCGCCACCNNCATGACCGTGACGACCTCGCGGGAGGCGTCGTCGAGTACGTGCGCCAGGGCGTGGCTGAAACCATCCGTGACCATGTAGTCCGCATAGCCCCGGAAGGAAGGATGGCGGAGCGCCACGTTGGGCGAGTCCGTGCTGGTCCGGCGGAACCCGCCGAGGTCCTGCTCCCAGCGGTAGCCGAGGCCGGCCGCGGGTAGCCACACCTCGAGCTCGCTGCGGCCGAACTGGGGGTGCCGTCGGCTCCCCGGGGCGCTCCGCACGTCGACGACGAGGTCCACGCCAGCACCGGTGAGCAGCTCGGCGAGCGCGTCGCTGCTCATGGTGCCGTGCCCGACGGTGAGCAGCTGGGTGCGTCCTGCGGACCCGGGATCGTCCGCATGATGGCGGCAGGGCGGGTCTGTTGCCTGCGTGTGGACGACCTCCGAAGTCTTCAAGGAGTTCTCGCTTGTCTGGGCGTCCCGATCGTCCTGCAAGAGCCTTGTGGCCTTGAGTTTCTAGCAACACCTAGAATAACGGCGTGGAGGATGGCTTGGCGCTGACGGATGAGCGAGGTGGTCGGACGACAGGTCTCCCCCAGAGCGTCGCGCGTCGAGAGATCTTGGCGCTTCCAGCGGGTTTGTTGGCCTCGGCATC
>PKWD01000025.1 GCA_003131945.1 Acidimicrobiaceae bacterium | reverse complement strand
CGGATCCGTGACCTCCCGCTACCCGTTCCCTGCGTCACCCAATGGCTGGTTCAGCGTGGCGTCCGCTCTGGACCTCGGCCCGGGCGAGGTCAGGGCGGTGCACTACCTGGGTTGCGACCTTGTGCTGTTCCGCGACGAGGCGGGCAACGCGCGCGTCTTCGACGCTCATTGTCCGCATCTCGGTGCTCATCTCGGCGTCGGGGGACGCGTATGTGGCGACGGCATCGTGTGTCCCTTCCACGGCTGGCGCTTTGACGGCGATGGGAAACTCGTCGAGGTGCCGCGCGTCGACCACACCCCCCGCATATCGGCCCGCGCTTGGGAAGTGTGCGAGCGCAACGGACGGATCTTCATCTGGTATCACGCAGACGGCACGCCGCCGAGCTTCGACGTGATCGGTTACCGAGAGGACGAGCCGAGTTGGACGCCATGGCGAAGCAACACGTACCGGGTGCGCGTGCACGTCCAGGACTTGACCGAGAACATCATCGACAGATCACATTTCTTGACCGTGCACGACATGGCGTTACCCGAGAAGGAGCACTTCGAGGTGAGCTTCTTCGGCGCCTCGATGGTTGTCGAGCAGCGCCTGAAGGTGACGGCTGCATCGGAGATAGGCGTCGAGGTGAGCACGAAGACGACAACGTGTGGTCCTGGTATCGCCGCTGTCGAGGTGAGCCAGGATCCGCTGGAGATGCTCACTTATATAACGCAGACTCCGGTCGACGATGAGTTCACCGAGGTGAACCTGCTCTTCTCGATGAAGCGTCTACCTGACGAGGATGCGACGGAGGCGGTCTCGAGGATCAACGATGAGATCACAAATCTGCAGTTCACCCAGGACGTTCCGATCTGGGAGAACAAGATCTACCGCAAGCGACCTGTGCTCACGAAGACCGATGGGCCCGTGGCGCAGTATCGCCGTTGGTTCCGCCAGTTCTACTCGAGCTCGAATTGAATCAATTGGGCGCCGCGGTGCCGGCCTCAATGGAGACCGCCCGCCGACACATGTCGTCGCGGCAGGCCGCCACCGTGCAACGCCTCGCCGAGGCCGCGCTCGATGAACTCCGCGAGCGGGGCTACGGGGGCCTGACCCTGCGTAACGTCGCCCGCCGAGCCGGCGTCGCCCCGGCGACCGCCTACACCCACTTCGCGTCGCGGGAGCACCTCATCACCGAGCTGTTCTGGCGTCGCCTGTCGGCCATGCCCGAGACGTCGATTGATCGGCGGAGGAGAGCATCGGTCCGGGCCAGCGCCACTCTGGGCGATCTCGCTCTGCTCGTGGCCGACGAACCCGAGCTGGCCGCGGCGTGCACGGTCGCCATGCTGGCCGCCAATCCTGACGTGAAGGTCTTGCGCGACAGGATCGGGTTGGAGATGCACCGTCGCCTGGCTGTCGCGCTTGGCAACGACTCTGACCCAGCGGTGCTTCGTGCTCTGGAACTCGCCATCTCCGGGGCCATGTTGCAGGCCGGGATGGGCCATCTGTCGTACACAGACCTCCCATCGCTACTGGCGGAGGTCACCGACCTGGTCATGAGAGAACCCCAATGAGCACGACCACCCGTACGCGCACCGGGGGATGGCCGCCCCACTATCACGCCACGAGCACGTTCTTCGTGGTAATGAGGGCGAATCGACCCTTGTCGGGCTCACCTCGGAGCAGTTCCACGGGCTTATCGATGGGGCGCTCCGAAAATCAAACGTGAGCGCGGTAGCAGAGGGGGAAACGTGGGGACCAGCCGGAAGGTAAGCAGGGGGACGACGGGGCGCAGACGAACGGTCGTCCGGCGGCGAGGTCGGTTGATGGTCGGGGCGTCAATCGTCGCTCTATTCTTGACTGCCTGTTCGTCTGCGAGTTCATCGTCATCGAGCACGACGACCTCCGCATCCGCCACGAGCACGCCGCCGGCATCAACACCGTCCCCTGGGGTTACTCCCACGACCGTCACCGTCGGTCAGGTCGACGACCTCACGGCGCCACTGCCCGGTCTCTTCAAGGGGGCGGAGGACGGCACACAGGCCTACTTCGACTACGTCAACAGCACCGGCGGGGTGAATGGGCGCATGATCAAGCTTGACGCCCAGGACAGTGCCTATAGCGACGGCACGGTAGCCAATGCCACCCAGGAACAGATCAAAAGCGACTTCGCCCTCGTCGGCGNNCGGGCCTGTCGAACCTCCCCACGGCCTACAGCCCCGTGCCTAATAATGACAACGATGTTCCGGTGACGATCTTCAAACTGCTGAAAGAGAAGTTCCCGACGGCCATCAAGCACGTGGGCATCATCTGGTCCAATGCCACCCCATCCACGGGAGAAGCCGAAAAGGCGTTCGAGCGAGGACTGGAGTCCCAAGGCTTCAAGATCGTCTACGACGCTGGCTACACGCCCAGCCAGTCGACGTTCCTCGCCAACGTTCTGACTATGAAGTCTCGGGGCGTCCAGATGTTCCTCTCTCAGGCGCTGCCCGATGCCTACGCAGCGACCGTGGCTGAGGAGATGCGACAACAGAACTTCCACCCCATCAACGTGGAGTCGGACGCGTACTCGGCCAACCTGGTGAAAGACGGCGG
>PKWD01000231.1 GCA_003131945.1 Acidimicrobiaceae bacterium | reverse complement strand
CCGACCGGCGCCGGCAAGTCGACCATGGCGAAGCTCGTGACGCGCTTCTACGACCCCACCGAGGGCCGGGTGCTCATCGACGGCCACGACATCCGGCACGTCTCCCTCGAGTCGCTGCGCAGCCAGCTCGGGGTGGTGCCCCAGGAGCCGTTCCTGTTCGCCGGCAGCCTGCGCTACAACATCGCCTTCGCCTGCCCCCAAGCCAGCGACGACGAGGTCTGGGAAGCCGTCCACGCGGTCGGGCTCGCCGAGGTGGTGGAGCGGATGCCCGACGGCCTTGACACGGTCGTCCACGAGCGCGGGCAGTCGCTGTCCTCGGGCGAGCGCCAGCTGATCGCGCTCGGGCGGGCCTTCCTCGCCCACCCCCGCGTGATCGTCCTCGACGAGGCCACGTCCAACCTGGACCTGTTGTCCGAGAGCAAGATCGAGCGGGCCCTCGACGTGCTGCTGGAGGGCCGCACCGCGATCCTCATCGCGCACCGACTGACCACCGCCATGAAGGCCGACCGGATCGTGGTGGTGGACGAGGGCCGGATCATTGAAATAGGCACGCACGACCAGCTGGTGGCCAGAGGCGGCCGCTACGCCGAGATGTATGCCACCTGGTCCAGCCAGACCCACGGCGCCGACAGCCCGGCTCTGCGAAATCATTGAGCGTCCCTCGGCTGACCATGGCAAGGTTGGTGAGGGGAGAACACGTCGGGGAAGGAAAAGAGATGGGTAAGTGGGACCGGGCCGAGCTCCAGGAGGCACACGACCGTTTCATCGCGGTGGCCGACGAGTCGGCGGCCAACGGCGACTGGCGGCCGTGGGCGGAGATGTTCACGCCGGACGCCGAGTACATCGAGCACCACTACGGCAAGTTCCACGGCCGGGCCGAGATCCTCACCTGGATCTCGGCCACCATGGCCGAGTGGCCCAACAACGAGATGACGATGTTCCCGCACGACTGGTGCGTGTGCGACGGGGACAGCGGCCGGTGGATCTGCCAGATCGAGAACCGGTTCAACGACCCCGGTGACGGCGGGGTCTACCAGGCCTCCAACATCACCATCCTCACCTACGCCGGCGCCATGCAGTTCTCGAGCGAGGAAGACGTCTACAACCCGGCCACCTTCGGGCCTGTGGTGAAGGCGTGGATGGACGCGTCAAAGGCCCACCAGGCCGGGTGAGCCCGGGCGCCGTCACTCGGCGTTGAGGGAACCTTCCGGATCGGCCTGCCATCCCGAGAGCAGGAGGCGGCCGAGTCGGTCGCATGACGTACGCAGCGGTCCCCCGTCGTCCAGGATGGCCTCGAGAACGGCCGCCGCCGCGGTGGCCGGCGGGGTGATGAATTCGTCGACGCTCCGGCGGCCCTCCTCGATGGCCCCGGCCATGGCCTCGTAGCCGGGGCAGCCGGCCGCTTCGGGGCGACGGGCGGATTTGGCCAACATGTCGGTGTCGACCGGTCCGGGCATGACTTCGACGACCCGGATGCCGAACTGGCCCACCTCGGCGCGCAGGCTCTCACCCATGGTCTGGACGGCCGCCTTCGAGGCCCGGTAGACGCTGTAGAAGGGGACGGACATGGCCAGGGAGGCCGAGGTTATGTTGCAGATGACACCTCCGCCGGCGGCCCGCATGAGCGGGACGGCCCGGCGGGTGACCTCGATGACGCCGAAGACGTTCGTCTCGAAGACGTCGCGCCACTCCTGCATGGGCACGGCCTCGACGGGCAGGTACTGACCCTCGGTGGCGGCATTGTTGACGAGGACGCGCAGTCCCTCGGGCAGGGTGATGGTCTCGGGTCGGGTGACGTCGAGGCGCATCACGGTCATGGTCCCGGGCCCACGGGCCACCTCGCCGGCCAGTCCGGCGCCGGCGGCGGGGTCCCGCATGGTGGCGACGACGTCGAACCCGGCCCGAGCGAGCGTGACGGCGATGGCTCGTCCGAATCCCCGACTGGCGCCGGTGACCACGGCGATCCCTTGAGCATCCATAGTGTCTCCTCCCCCGAGCCGGCTGTCTCGGAGAGAGTAGGCCGTCAATCTCTCAGGCCGTCCATGTGTCGGCTCGAAGGGCCCAACGCTCATGGTCACGCCAGTCCTCGTCCACCATCAGATAGCGCGGGGAAAAGCCCTCCTGCTCGAAGCACGCGCTTCACCAGGTCGATCGAGCTCGGGCAACTCTGGTCAGCCGCGGTCGAGCAGGACGCCCCGACACCACCGGAGAACGGTCGGATCGTCGACGGCGAACGACCAGAAGGCGGCCAGCCAACGCCGGGCCGGATCGAACCACTGGTGCAGATCGGCGGCGCGCAGCCAGCTCATGGCCACGTCGATGTCGGCCGGTGTTGTCACCGGGGTGATCTCGGGTGCGGCCAGGTAGACGGCGGCGGAGATCGGGTCCAGGCGCCGATCGCCGGCCACGCTGGTCGAGCCGAAGTCGATGACGGCCGTGATGGATGTTCCGTCGGTGAGCATGTTGCCGGCGAAGGCGTCGAGATGGACGAAGGCGGGACCGGTCGGTTCGGGAAGTTCGCCGGCCAGTTCGCCGGCGTCGATCGACCAGAACTCACTGGTGGACCGGGCCAGATTGGCCGCGGCCCGCTCCACCAGGTAGGTGTGCCAGGTCGACGTCGTGATCGGATCGTCGCTCATGAGGTCACCGAAAGTGTCTCGGGGGTCAAGATGGAGATCGCCCAGCGCCGCTGCCGTGTCGAGGTAGCGCTCGACGAGATGCCGTCGTTGGCTCCCGGTGGAGAAGTGCAGGACCTCCAGGACGGACCGACCCGGAAGGCGACGTTCGATGGCGAACACCCGGCCCCCCGCCTCGCCCACCTCGAGGACCTCAGGGAGTTCGAACGGAGGCCCGGATCGGCTCAACCCGTCGACCAGGTGTTGGCGCCGCCTGATATCTCCAGCGCGGCCGCCGCTATGCAGGACTCGAAGGACCCGGTCGTCCCCCAGCGCGTACACCCAGGCCTCGCCGCCGTGGCCCAGCAGGTCGTCGGCGGTGACCCCGAACTCGGTCAGGACGACCCGAAGGCCGTGATCCTTGGGCACTCCCACACCGACAGTCTGAACGATTCCCGACTGTCAGCGGCCCACGCCGTCATCACCAGGTCGTCCCAAGAGCTGCGAAACAGCTCTCCCAGGGCTGCCGACGGATCATTGTCGCTGTCTGACAACGACACCAACGCCTCCTGCCCCATATCTATAAGGACGCACAGGTTCCCTCGAATCGTTGCAAAGAAACGGTGGGAATGGAGGTTCCCGACCTCCAGGTGAGCCCTCGTCACGTCAGGTCGAGCGGGTCAGGCCGATCGCGGGCATTCCCTGCGCCTGGAGCGTAGCGATCGTCGGTGGCGTGACGTCGAAGGCTGACGGGGCATGATGGCCCGATGGCGAACGGTGGCTCCGGGTGGTACTCGGTCCGATGTGTGTTCCGGGCCCAAACAAGCAAGCCGTGGGGTCCCCCCGACCTCGCCGTCGGTGAGTCGGCCTACGAGGAGCGGATCACTCTGTGGCGCGCCGAGTCAGCCGACGTGGCCATCGAAAGGGCCGAGGAGGAGGCACATCTCTACGAGTCTCGTCTCGAGGTCGAGTACCTTGGCATCGCTCAGTCGTACCGACTGGAGGACGAACCCGGAGAGGGGGCCGAGGTCTTCTCGCTCATCCGGCGAAGCACGCTGGCCGGAGACCCCTATCTCGACACGTTCTTCGACACCGGCGCCGAGTACCAGCAGAACGACGAGTCGTAGCGGACGGCGACCGGCCTTTGACAGGGATGTACTAGTGTATTAGTACAGCTGTCCATGGAACCCGAAGCGCCGCTGATCAGCTTCCGACTGGATCCCCGCACGGGCGTGGCGCCCTATCGGCAGCTCGTCGACCAGGTCCGCCAGGCGGTGAGCCTCGGGATGTTGCGGGCGGGCGACCGATTGCCCTCGGTCCGTGAAGTCGTGACCCAGATAACCATCAACCCGAACACCGTCCATCGTGCCTATCGGGACCTCGAGCACGAAGGTGTGGTCGAAGGTCGTCCTGGTCTCGGTACGTTCGTCATCGCCTCGTCGCCATCACCGATGACGTCCGAAGAGCGGCAGGTCCTGCTCGACGAGCTCCGCCATTGGGTGATCAGAGCCCGCCACTCCGGTCTCGATGCCGAGGGCGTCGCTGCCCTGATGGCCGCCGCTGTCCGGACCGAAGATCCCGCCCCCCGATGAGCGAGCCCCTGGCCGCGCTCGAGGCCGTGGGTCTCGGCAAACGCTATGGGCGCCGGTGGGGGCTCGAAGACTGTTCGCTCCGGCTCCCCACGGGGAGAGTGGCGGCCCTCGNNGACCCTCCTTCGCATGGCCGCCGGAATCACGAGACCGAGCGCGGGCGAGGTCCGGGTGTTCGGTCAATCACCTCAGGACCAGACGATCGAGGTGCTCCGTCAGATCGGCTACCTCGACCAGGAGCGTCCCCTCTACTCGTCGTTCCGCGTCGGGGAGATGCTGCGCTTCGGCCGGCGGCTCAATCCCGGCTGGGATGACTCCGTCGCCCGTGCCTATCTCAGCGAACTCGGTATTCCCACCGATGCGAAGGTGGGAAAGCTCTCCATCGGCCAACAGGCACAGGTGGCGCTCACGATGTGCCTGGCCAAGCGTCCCGCTCTCCTTCTGTTGGACGAGCCGGTGGCCGCGCTCGACCCGGTGGCGCGCGAAGGCCTTATGCACGTTCTGCTTCGGTCGGTCGTCGATGACAACACGACCGTCCTGCTCTCCTCCCACGCCCTTTCCGATCTGGCGACGGTGTGTGACTACGTCATCATCCTCTCGGAGTCTCGAGTGCATGTGGCCGATGACCTCGACTACGTGCTCGCCAGTCACCGGCTCCTCGTGGCATCAAGCCAGGAGGCCCCGGAGATTCCACCAGGTGTGGTTCACATCTCGACGACGCGGAGCCAACGGCAGACCGACGTCATCGTCCGCGTTGAGCAGCCGGTGACGGATCCCGCCTGGCGGGTCCTCGAGCCGACTCTGGAGGAGATCGTGCTCGCGTACCTGCGTGAGCAGGGCCCGCGGACACCGACGATGTCCCCGGGGGCCCACGGCGAGGCTGGGGGAACAGCCCGATGATCTGGGCCACATGGCGGATGCACCGCCTCATTTTCCTCGTCTCGTTGGCCGGCGCAGCCGCGTTGGCCATCTGGCTCGCGGTCAGCGGCACGCATGAGCTCCATGCCTGGACCGTCTTCACGAGTCACCACTGCTCGATGAACGAACCCGGGAGCTCGCAAATCTGCATGAACAGCTCCCAGGGTTCGGACTGGTTCAGCACGGTCGATGCCGCACTTTGTACCGCCCTCCCCGGGGTACTCGGATTGGTCCTCGGTACGCCGCTCGTGGCGGGAGAGATCCAACTGCGCACGAATCGCCTGGCGTGGACCCAGTCCATCAGANNCTCCGCTTTCGCCTGACTCTATGGTACGCCGCGGTCTTCACGGCGGTCGTGGCCGGTGCACTGACCCCCCTCATCTGGTGGTGGACCGATGCGGCGCGGCGCGGCAATCACATTCAGCCGACGAACTTCGATTTCTCGGGATTTGTCCTCGTCTCGTATGCCGTCTTCGCCTTCATGCTCGGTGCCGCGCTCGGTGCGCTGATTCGTAGAATCGGCTGGGCGTTCGCCGCCGGGGTCCCGCTGTTCGTCCTCGCCCGCCTCGGCGTCCGGGACGACATTCGGGCCGGGCTCATCGCGCCCACATCGGCGACGGTGAGCGCCTACCTTCCCGTTTACAACACCGACTGGTATCTGAATGCGGGATTCCTGCCCCTCGGTCGTTCGACCCCGCCTCCCGGGCAGACCTGGACGAGCAATGACGCCGTCATCACGAGATGTCAGGGCCCCGGTTTTTCCGGTGCACAAAAGCCGGCTCACAGTGCCACGTATTGCGAGAATCTCCATCGTCTTCACTACGTGATGCAGTTTCAACCGCCCAGCCACTTCTGGGCGCTGCAGGCGGCAGAAAGTGCCGTCTTTCTCGGGGCGGCCGGCGCATTGCTCGGTCTGACCGTGATTGCCGTCAGGAGATGGCGCACCTGACCTTTCTGCCCACGGCGGAGATTGTCGGGTGAACTAGTGCCGCGACCGGAAACGTTTGCGCTGTTTGACGGTCACCCATCGAGCAGCCAAAAAGGGGTGCAGATCGCCGACCCGGCGCTCTTCGCCCTCGTCTGGTCGAGCGTCGTTCTGTGCTTGCCCGCGACCCGGCGATAGGTGACAGTCCTCGGTCAGCCGCCCGCGGCCGCGCTAGTTTGAAGCTCTGGGCTCCAGATGAAAACTTCAAGTCTGTGAACGATCAGTATTGTTCTTGCTTCTTGGGGGGAATTGGAATGACCAAGTCTTCGTGGGTATCCGCCGTCCTTCGAGTCGAAAAACCGTGGGGACACGAAGAACATTTCGCGCTCGTCGACGGTCGCTACTGCGGAAAGGCGCTGTACGTCAATGGGGGTCACGCGCTCTCGCTTCAGTATCACGAGCAGAAGGAGGAGACGGTCGCGGTTCAGTCGGGCCGACTTCTCTTCGAGGTGGGTGATCCCGACACCCCGCTGGAGTCATTCGAGCTGCTCCCCGGCGAGGCAGTCCATCTCCGCCCTGGTACTCGGCACCGCATGACAGCCCTAGAGGACACGATCATCCTTGAGGCAAGCACCACTGAGCTCGATGACGTTGTGCGTCTCGAAGATCGTTACGGCCGCGTTTAGGGGGGCAGTCCTCTACGGTGCGCCCGTAGACGGCATGTGGCCCAGAGGGGCCTGAAGCCCAATGTCCGCCGGGATCTCCATCGATGGATTCACGAGACCGGGGACTTGACCAGCCTGCAGCGCACTCGATCTCTAGGCGTAATGGAACTGCCCACCAAGTGCCGTTACACGGGTGCAGTCGCGAACACAGATTGCGCGCCCAAATGACAGTCAGCTCGCACGGGACGGCAGCGCAGATCGACGGCTCGGTAGCGGTTCGGACTCCACCGCGATCGGGCGAACGTTGCCGATCGCGGCACTACTCCGTCTGCGGATCGCGTCGCATGAACCAGGTCGGAACGCCGAGGATGGTCGTGGTCTCGACAACCTCGAAGCCGAGAGGGGCATAGAAGCGGACGTTGCGCTCCTTGTCGGTTTCGAGCCATCCGACGCGTCGCCGGCGGTCCAACGTCGAGCACAGGTCTCGCATGAGGAGCCCGCCGATGCCATGGCCCTGGAACCCCGGCTCCACGGCGACGGGGCCCACGTGCCAGTGCTCGTCGACGGTGTCGCTCGTGGCCCATTGCGCCCAGAAGACCTCCACCCGTGACGGATCACCCAGTCCGGGCGTCGGGCGGTCGAGAATTTCGGCCGCGGCAGAACGGAGAAAGGAGCCGATGCATCCGCCCGGCGGCGATATCCCGGCCACGCCGATCAGGCATTCTCCGCAGAAGGCCCCCACCTGGGGGGACGGGAGGACTTTGAAGAAGGTCGAGTAGTCGGCGTAGGGAAGAGCCAGCCGGTCGAGGGGATCGTCGCCGTAGGCGGCGAGGGTTGTGGGTGCGTCGACGAATGCACGCCCGGCGACGGCCCCTGCCGCCCGATATTCGTCGTGTTCGAGAGAACGGAGCACGATGTCGGTCACGCCATCATCATGACCGGCCCGAGGCGTCGATGCCTGCCCTCACACATCCGTCCCGAGCCTGGAACCGGAGCCACAGCCCCGGTGAGACCGCCGGGAAGACGTCGGGCCCGTGTGGCAGGCTCCGTTCGGGCGCCGGTAGGCGCGGCGCTCCCGGGCCACGTCGAAAGGACAGAACATGTCGACCGACCACGAAGCCACCATCCGCTCCTTTTTCGACGCGTGGGTGGATCGAGATCCGGTGCGTCTCACCGAATTCTTTGCCGATGACGGCTCGTGGAGCGAAGCCAACCGTCCAGGCGCTGTCGGCCACGAGGCGATACGAGCGGTCTTCGAAATGCAGACATCGTTCGGCAGCAACTTCTCCTTCGAGTTCCGCAATCTCGCCGTCGTCGGCGACATGGTGTTCACCGAACGGGTCGATCGGTTCTCCCTGAACGACACCCCCATGACCGTCCCGGTGCTCGGCGTGTTCGATTTCGGGACCGACGGGAAAATCAAGGCCTGGCGCGACTACTACGACTGGGCCGATCTCGAACGCCAGCTCCTGGCGGCCGGGGTGGACATGAGCGGCGCGTAGCGGCCACGACTCTGGCACCCCGGGCGGCGGCCCCGCGAGTGCTCCTGTTACCATCGACCCTCTTATGACGGTGCGTCAGATCGGCGGGGGACCGGCCACCGTGGTCGACGTCCTGCGCGCCGCCGCCGAGGTGAATTCCCAGCTCGAGGCCTATGTCGAGATGGCGGATCCCGGGTCACCGGGCGTGGTGTCCGCCGGCGGGGACGGTCGCCGCCGCCTGACATTCGCCCAATGGGACACGGCCGCCGACGGAGTGGCCGGGTTGCTGGCGGCCCATGGCGTCACCAAAGGCGACGTGGTCTGTCTGCTCCTCCCATCCTCGATCGACTACGCCGTCTGCTACCAGGCCGCCGCCCGCCTCGGCGCCATCACGACGGGAGTGAACCTGCGCTTGGCCCCCGCCGAGCAGGCGTCGATCACGGCCCGCACCCGGCCGAGGGTGACCGTGGTCGATACCACCCTCGTCCCCGATTCCGCCCTTCCTCCCGACGCGGGGCGGATCGTGGCCCGCTCGGCCCTGGCCGACACCGCCACCGACCCGGCGCCGCGTCTACCTACTCTCGATCCCGGCGATCCGGTCACCGTGGTGTGGACGAGCGGTTCGACGGGCGTTNNTCCCAAAGGAGCGGTCTTCGACCACCGCAACCTGGCCGCCGTGGCCGCCGGAACCGATGTCCTGTCGCACCCCGGCGATCGACGGCTGTCCCCGCTGCCCTTCGCCCACGTCGGGTACATGACCCGCCCGTGGGACGAGATCGCCCACGGCGTCACCACCGTGATCGCCCCCCAACCGTGGTCGGCCGCCACCGCCATCGCCCTTCTCGTCGGGGAACGGGTCACCGTCGGACAGGGTGTCCCCACACAGTGGGCGCTGATGCTCGCCCATCCGGACTTGAAGGACGCCGACGTCTCCCACCTCCGAATCGCCGGTACCGGCGCATCTCGGGTCCCGCCCGAGCTGGTGCGGGCCATGCGCCAACGACTGGGCTGTCCCGTCGTCGTCCGGTACACCTCCACCGAGACGTCGCTCGGGACCGGCACCCGACCCGGGGATCCCGACGATGTCGTCGCCTCCACGGTGGGACGGCCCGTACCCGGGGTCGAAATCGAAATCGTCGACGACGACGGACGGATCGTCGTCCCCGGCGAGGTCGGACGGGTGCGGCTGCGTTCGGGGGCTGTGATGCGCGGCTATATCGGGAACCTGACGGCCGGCGAGGTCATCGACGCCCGGGCCACCGCCGAGGTGCTCGACGGCGGCGGCTGGATCACCACCGGGGACCTCGGCTGGGTGGGCGCCGACGGCAACCTGCGCCTGGTGGGCCGGGTGGCCGAGATGTACATCCGAGGTGGCTACAACGTGTACCCGGCCGAGGT
>PKWD01000162.1:746-2890 GCA_003131945.1 Acidimicrobiaceae bacterium | reverse complement strand
CCATGAAGATGGAGCACGAGGTGAAGGCCACCACCGGCGGCACCGTTTCCGAAGTCCATGTGGAGGCCGGTGAGCAGGTCCAGGCGGGGCGCCTGCTCGTGGTTGTGGCACCGGACGAGGCCGGCCAGTGAGCGGCCCTTCGCCGAGTGGGCCTGCCGTGGGCGGGCCTGTCGCGAGCGGTTCGGATGTCCTGCGCATCGCCAACTGCTCCGGCTTCTACGGGGATCGCCTGGCCGCCCCGCGCGAGCTCGTGGAGGGTGGCCCCATCGACGTGCTCACCGGCGNNCGAGCTGACCATGCTCATCCTCTTCAAGTCGCGCCAACGCGACCCCTCGCTCGGCTATGCCGGCACCTTCTACCGCCAGATGGAGCAGGTCCTCGGTTCGTGCAAGGACCGGGGCATCAAGGTCGTGGCCAACGCCGGCGGCCTCAATCCCGCCGGTCTGGCCGATCGGCTGCGGACACTGGCCGGCGAGCTCGGCGTCGATGCTGCCATCGCCCACGTCGAAGGCGATGACATCCTCGGACAACTCCCGGCTCTGCGGGCGGCGGGGAATACTCTCGCACACCTCGATACCGGTGCTCCCCTCGCCGCCACCTCCGATCCGGTGAGCGCCAACGCCTACCTGGGGGGATTCGGTATCGCCGAAGCCCTGGCCGGCGGCGCCGATGTGGTGGTGACGGGGAGAGTCACCGATGCCTCTCTGGTCGTCGGTCCCGCGGCATGGCATTTCGGTTGGCGCCGCGATGACTGGGACCGCCTGGCCGGGGCGGTGGCCGTGGGCCACGTCATCGAGTGCGGAGCCCAGGCGACCGGTGGAAACTACGCCTTCTTCGGAGAAGTCCCCGGCCTCGAGCACCCCGGCTTTCCCATTGCCGAGATGGCATCGGACGGATCGGCGGTCATCACCAAGCACCCGGGGACGGGGGGACTCGTGTCCGTCGGCACCGTCACGGCGCAGCTCCTCTACGAGATCGCCGGCCCCCTGTATGCCAACAGCGATGTGGTGGCCGATTTCTCGACCATCCGTCTCGAACAGCAGGGACCCGATCGCGTGCGACTCAGCGGTGTCCGCGGCGGTCCCGCCCCCGAGAAGCTGAAGGTATCGATCAACCTGCTCGGCGGTTGGCGCAACACCATGACGTTCGTCCTCACCGGCCTCGACATCGAGGCCAAGGCCGATCTGGTGCAACGCTCCCTGTGGGAGAGCCTCGGCGGAGCCGGCACTTTCGCCGACCACGACGTCCGCCTGATCCGCACCGACCAACCGGACGCGTCCACCAACGAGCAGGCCAGCGCCCAGCTCCGCATCACCGTCAAGAGCTCCGACCCCGAGACGGTCGGACGGCGGTTCTCCAACAGGGCGACCGAGATGGCGCTGGCCAGCTACCCCGGCTTCTACCTGACCTCACCGCCGGGCGAGGCCACCGCCTACGGCGTCTACTNNTGGTCGTCCACCACGACGGGCGTCGGGCTTCCATCGGTCCGCCACCACGTACCACGGCGCCGCCGAGCCCGTCAGCCCGTGAAGCCGGCGCCACCGAAACCGATGACGTCGGCCCGGCACCGGGCGAGACACGACGGGTGCCGCTCGGCACGATCATCGGGGCGCGTTCGGGCGACAAGGGCGGCAATGCCAACGTCGGCCTGTGGGCGCGCGACGCGGCGGGCTTCGCATGGTTGCGCACTGAGCTCACCGTCGACAGATTCCGCCACCTGCTTCCCGAGGCGGCCGCTGTCGCCGTCGACCGCTACGAGCTGCCGAATCTCCTGGCCCTTAACTTCGTGGTCCACGGACTTCTCGGCGAAGGCGTCGCCTCGTCCACGCGTCCGGACGCGCAGGCGAAGAGCCTGGGTGAATATCTCCGCTCGCGCCTGGTCGACATTCCCGACAATGTGCTCGACGGGGTCGCTAGATCATCGACCGGAGACTGAGTAAAGGGGCGAACATGGACTTTCGCGAGACAGAGGAGCAGCAGATGCTCCGTGAAGCCGTGGACGGGATTGCCGCCAAGTACGGCCACAACTACTTCACCGAGAAGGCCCGCACGGGTGGAAAGACCGACGAGCTGTGGAATGAGCTGGGCGCCGGCGGTTTCCTGGGGGTGAACGTGCCCGCCGAGCACGGCGGGGGGGGCATGGG
>PKWD01000162.1:0-732 GCA_003131945.1 Acidimicrobiaceae bacterium | reverse complement strand
AGATGGCCTTCGCCATCACCGAACCCGACGCCGGATCGAACTCGCACAACATCGCCACCACAGCGACACGCGACGGCGACGTCTACCGCTTGCGGGGCACGAAGTACTTCATCTCGTTCTGCGACGAGGCGGAATCCGTCCTCGTGGTGACGCGCAGTGGCGTCGACGAGTCGAGCGGTCGGGGGAAGCTGTCACTCTTCGTCGTCGACCTCGACAGCCCGGGCCTGGAGAAGACTCTCCTTCCCGTCGAGATCGTGGCACCGGACAATCAGTTCACCCTGTTCTTCGACGACGTCGAGGTGCCCGCCGACCGGCTCCTCGGCACCGAAGGTGACGGGTTGCGGCAGGTGTTCCTGGGACTCAATCCCGAGCGCATCATGACGGCCGCCATGGGCACCGGCATCGGGCGGTACGCCCTGGACAAGGCCAGCGCCTACGCCCGCGACCGTTCGGTCTGGGGCACTCCCATCGGCCGCCACCAGGNNCAAGGCCAAGATCGAAGTCGAGTTGGCCGCCCTCATGTGCCAGAAGGCGGCCTGGACCTATGACGCGGGGCTGGATGCCGGAGAAGCAGCCAATTTCGCCAAATACGCGGCGGCCGAAGCCGCCCTCGGTGCATTGGATCAGGCCATCCAGGTCCACGGGGGCAACGGCATGTCCTCGGAATTCGGCCTGGCCGACCTGTGGGGCCTGACCCGTCTCATGCGCACCGCCCCGGTGAGCCGCGAGATG
>PKWD01000206.1 GCA_003131945.1 Acidimicrobiaceae bacterium | reverse complement strand
GCGTGGCCAACATGCCCGGCGCCGTCCCCCACAGTTCCACCCACGCGCTGGTCAATGCCACGTTGCCCTTCACGCTCGAGATCGCCGAGCACGGATGGCGCCTGGCGGCGCGCCGCGACGGTGCCCTCGCTCAGGGGGTCAACGTGGTCGAGGGAGCGGTGACCTATGAGCCGGTGGCGCAATCCCACGGGCTGCCGTACACACCGCTGACCGCTGTCGTGTGACCGCATCGCATGTCTGGTCCGCCCCTACGAGAGCTTGGAGAAGAGCCGTGCTGCGATCCGGTTCAAGAGGTCGAGGGCCAACGCCGGCGAGACCTCGGCGTCGGGATCCGAGGGTGCTCCCGGTACCGTCATCCCCGACTGCTGCGCGTGGTGGAGAAGGCCGTGGCACAGATGCTTGCCCAGCGCGCAGAAGGCCTGACCGGCCGCCACCCGAGCCATCTGGAATTCGGGCACCGGTAGAGCGGTGATCTCCGGCCACGTGTCGGGGTGGCGCGGCACCTCGAGACTGAGGACGTGGTGGAAGGTCCGGGCGGCGCCGTCGCGAGCGGNNAACGGCGCACCGAGACCCCAGACCTGGCGAAGCGTGGCGATCATCGAGGTGTGCCGGTACTCGTCGGTGAAGACGGCACCCTGCTCCACCCACGGCGAGACGATGATGGCCGGAACCCGGTACCCCGACCGATCGAACCGGAAACCGAGTTGGCCGGCGGGGGCCGAAGGGTCAGGGGGTGGGACCGGCCCGGGCGGCACATGGTCGTAGGTACCACCGGGCTCGTCCCAGCCGATGAACAAAGTGGTGTTGAAGGTGTTCGATCCCGCCGACGAACGCGCCGACTGCGTGGCGTGGTAGATGCGCGCCAGGAATGCTTCTCCGGCCAGGATCGATGAAGGCGGATCGATCGGCACCTCGAATCCGGGAAGCAGGGCCCGGGCGAAGGCGGGGTGGTAGTCGCCGTGGCCGGCCAACAGGTTGGGCTCGATGAGCGAGAAATCGGGGAGGGTGCCCTCGACCGCGTCCCGTTCGAATTCGGTGAACGGCACGAAGTGGGTACCGAACCGCCCTCGGAGGCGCGCCATGTGCACCATGCCGGTGAAAGAGACCGAGTCCGGCTCGAGCACATAGACCTTCCAGGTCTTCCCATGTAGCTCGAGCCGGTCGAAGATCGTCTCGGCGTGGTTGTTGTGCATGAAGTTGCTCATCGGTCGGTTGACCACGTACCCCGATGCCGTCGCCGACGTCCAGAAGGCGCGGTTGGTCAGTGTCTGCGAGGGGACCTCGCTGAACCAGTGGTCGAACACGCCGAAACCCCGGGCGATCCCGCTGATGACGGGAACCTGCACGGGCGTGTACCCCGTCATGATCTGCCGGTACTCGTCGTAGGTCGGCTGCCGACCCAATTCGACGGTCAGAAAGCTGATGTAGTCGGTGACGAAACCGTCCATCGTGGGCACCTGGCCTTCGGCCGGGGCGTTGTACGGCGCCACCATTTCGGTGGCGTCCTTGAAGCGGTTGGTCTCGTCCAGGATGTTGAACAGTTGGGTATTTGTGTGCTGGTACTCCTCGCCCGGGTCCGGGTTGGGCGAGTCCATATCGTCGGCGACGGCGTAGGGGACGACCCTGCGCTCTGCTCCGTGCTCGGCCCACGGCGGGATGGGGTTGCTCAGGTCCTTGCCGATCACGCCCTCGAAGGAGGGAACCTCACCGGGCTGGTAGAGGCGGCCGAGCAGGTTGTCGAACGAGCGGTTCTCGAACAGGACCAGGACCACGTGGTCCATGGCATTCGCACGTTCGGGAGCCATGGCGATTCAATCTAACGGGGTTACCGGTCTTGACAATCCTGGGCCTGGTCTTTGGCGTACGGTTGCCGGATCCGGCCGCCGGCGGGAGCCGAGTGTTGTCGATAGGGGGATCTGAAGAGAATGCCATCGAAGACCAGGTGGATAGCGTGTGCCGGGATCGTCGGCGTGCTGGGTATCGGAACTGCCGGCGCAATGGTCAGCGCCGCCGCCGGGTCGAGTTCACCCAGGGTCGTCAAGCACAAGGCGGCCGGCCCGGTGACGACGGCTGACATCAGCTTCAGCGCGTCGCTCAGTGGTGTGACGTCGTCCCCCGTGACGATCACCGGCGACGGTGAGGCCGACTTCACCAATGACGCCGTTTCCCTCACCGTCAACATTCCGGGCGCCGTGGCCCAGCTGATACCGGGCGGCTCGGACTCCCCCGAAGTGGTCAACGCCGTGTTGTCAGGGGGCACGATCTACCTCGAGGTACCGAGCCTCGCCTCCCTGGTGGGCGAACCCTGGATCTCGGTGGCCCTACCGACACAGGTCACGTCTGCTCTTCCGGGGGGCTTCACCAAGATCGCATCCGCACTCGGCGACGTGAACGCCATCGTCAAGTTCGCCCAGAAGCATCACGCCACGGTGACCTCGTTGGGAACAGCCATGGTCGACGGGGTACAGGCCACCGGCAACAAGATGGCGGCAACGCATACCAAGAAGGGGACCACGCAGACGCTCTCGGCCAGCATCTGGGCCGACTCGTCGGATCGTCTCAGGCAGGGCAACGTGTCGGTGACCGGTACCGGCGCCAAGGCGACGCACGGTCTGACGGCCACGGTCGACCTGAGCGGTTACGGCACCCCGGTGACGATCACGGTGCCGCCGTCTTCGCAGGTGAAATCCATTGCCTACTCGACGGTGGCGGCCTTCTTCGGGAAGTTCCTGAACACGTCACGCCGCGGCTGACTGGGCGCTGATCACCCACAGCTGTCCGTATAGCCGGTGGTGCCCGGCTGGTATGCCTGGCCGGAGTCGGCCGTCACCATGAGACACGATTCGTCGACAGCCACAAAGTCACTGGCTGGAATCTGCTTCAGCTGGTCGACCTCGGTCCCGGTCCATCTGCTGTCGGCCGTGCCCTGGAAGAACCAGTTGCTGCCGTTGTCGGC
>PKWD01000400.1 GCA_003131945.1 Acidimicrobiaceae bacterium | reverse complement strand
TATCCTCTGAGCTACGGGGGCAGTTGCTGGCAGGAGCTTATTTCTGGAAGGCCACCGGACTCCTCCCGGGTCCAAATCCCAGAATGACATAACCGAGGGGTAGCTTCCCCTCAATGGGCGGCTCGCTGCGTGAGAGATCGCCAGGAGTTTGGGGTATCCGAATGGCTCTCGGGCGTGACCCTCTCACCGGCAGCTATCGCACAGTGAGTCGGACCGTCCACGGCAGCAAGCGTAAGGCACGGGAGGAGATCGCGCGGATCGTCTGTTCAGCAGCGAACGGCAAGTTTCAGGGCACGAGAGCGAACGTCCGCCACCTGGCCGAGGCTGCTCAAGCAGCTCGGAGGTTGGGAATTCCCACGAAAGAACCACTCCGGCTCGTCTATGAACGGAAGATCCGCTATGTCATGGTGGACGGAATCGCTCACGTCCCGATTGATGCCGTTGAGGAGTATCGCTCCAAAGCCTCGTGAGTCTCGATCGCTTCCGGTTCCGACTCAGTGTCGGAGAACGGACCCGCAAGTGCTCGTACCAAAGAACCTTTGGCGGCTGGAGCCCTGGTGACAAGGGTGCACCACTGCATCTGATCTACGAGTTTCGATTCTGGCGGAACCTTCTAAACACGCTCTGCGGCGCCGACTAAGCGCTTCCTTCCGACTCCCGTGGCGGCGGTGAGTCGGCGAAGCTCTCGTCGAGCCCGGCGAGGGCCGCGCCTAGTCCTTGGAGTTCGTCTCGCCTACGAGGTAGTCGTCGTCGATGGCAGCACGATCGTCGGCGGGGGCAGGTTCCCCGACGGGGGGAGCACGCTGGTGCTCGTCGTCGATGACGCCTGCTGGGACCCTGCCACGGTGGTACTCGTCGTTGTCGTCGTTGTCGTCGGTGGGATTGTGGTGGTAGTGGTGTCCGGCGATACGCAGGTGGCCGTGGTGGCGGTCGTGGCCTGCTGGCCGGGCATCAAGACCGTCCCCGCACAACCGAAGTCCGACAGGGAGCCGGTCAGCGTCACCGCACCCCCGTCGGAGAAACTGGCGACCGACGTCGCCTGACGGATGAAGCCGGCGTCATCGACGGCCACCTTCACCATCGTGCCCGTATAACCCTGGGCGTCGAGCACCTGAATGGCGGCCTGGATGGTGGTGATCTCGTCGCTCGACAGACTCGGCAGGTCCAGCAACAACTTCGGGTCGACCGATACCTCGTAGTCGGTCACCGGCACTCCGTCGATGGTGCTCGTCCCCACTTCGCCTGCCCCGGTCACGGATTGCTGCTCGAGGTCGAGATATCCGGTGGGACTGGCCATGCCGATCATGGCTATGGCCCCGGCACGGTTCCCCAGGGTGCCCTCCACCAGTCCGGCGAATCCCGACAGGGGCTGCCCCGGTCCGTCGTTCGGCGCCGGCGTCAATGCGTTGTCCTGTGAGCTGGATTCCCACACCGTCGTGCTGTCGACCCTCACGCCCACATTGAGTCCGCCGTTCACGAAAGCCGACACGGCCATGGCATACGGATCGGTATCGATCGTGCCCTGCCCGGTGACCGTCGTGTTCTCAGCGCTCTGGTCTTGGCTACACCCTTGGCCCGGCGGAGTGCTGGTCGCGACAGCAACACCGGACGCCACCGAACCCGAGTAGCTCGAGGTGGGACAGGGGGCGCCACTCGGGCTGGTTGCCGGCGTTTCGCTCAAGTCGTACGAGACGTCGAAGCTCCCCGTATCGGTGGTGGCGCTCAGGGCCTGGAGCACCTGGTGCTCGGCCGGCCCGTTCCCGAGATGGACGGCGTTGCTCACGTGAGTGTTGTGCTTCTGGCGTCGCGCACTAGAAGCAATGGAATGACCACTCGACGTGACCACCAACCCGACTGGCACGGCCACCACGGCCACGCATGCGACGGCGGCGGCAACGGTGCCCACCCGGCGCCAGCTCTGACGAGGTTTTACGGATGAGGCGTTGTCCTCCGCCAGCCACAGCCCCGCCGGCTCGTCGTGGGCCTGTCCCTCACTCGAGTCCCGGTCTCTGCGTGCCACAGTTCCGCCCTCGCTTCTACGCCCATGTCGAAAGAGGCGCCGTCCTGATCGTATCCAAGTTACGGATGACGGGCCGGGAGGGTTGACACGGGAATCCGTAAAATCCGTAAGCGACGCCCCGAGCAGGACTTTTCCATCGGACTGACGACGCAGGAGGCCCGCCTGTCCGGCAGAGTCGATGAGCTTGGCCGCCACGGTGGGCGCCTTGGCCGGCGTCTCCCCGAACTCGTCCTCGAGGCTCTGAGCCAGCTCAACCACACCGGGCAACTGCCGTCCGTGGCGGGCGTCGAGGACCGCTCGGAACAACGGCACCTCCCGGAAGGCGGCGATGCGGGCCTCGTCGGCGGACTCCCCCCCATCGAGGATCACACGGCCGCGATCACTCAGGGAGACGGTGCCCGTCCTGCCCGTCACCAGACCGAAGAGGCGGGCATTGGCCAGGCGGGTCAAAAAGGCCCCGTTGTTGGTACCGCTGTAGCCGAGTGCCTGGGCCAGCGTGTCCGAGGTGACGCTCCCGCCCGCGTCGGCCACGATGCGGGCCACCGCCACCGACGCCTCGAGGTCATAGGTGACGGACCGGAATCTCGATCGAGCCATGGATCTACGTGGGTCCTCAATCAGCTTCGTTGCCGGACGCACCTGGTGCGGACCGGTCCTACGCTGCCCATTCAGTCTCGCATGACCGATGGCCCGACGTGACAACCTCGACCCTTCATGGGGCGTGACGTGGATATGTGCCCGTCCTGGCGGCTCCGCTCGATTAGCCGACGAACCCTTAGGCTTCGGCGGTGACCGTCCACCCGAGTCCCGCCGCCGCTGATCGGGACGACCAGCCACCCGATGAAGGCGTGGCGGCCCCTGTGACCGCTAGCGCCGGTCGGTACGCCCGCCCCCCGGCGGAGCTCTTCGCCGCCATCGTGACCTCGATCCGCAGCGTGCTCTTCGCCGACGAGGAGAAGGTGCGGCTCGCCGTCGCCTGCTTCGTGGCCGGTGGGCACCTGCTCGTCGAGGACTACCCCGGGCTGGGCAAGACCACATTGGCGAAGGCTCTGGCCCGTGCCTTCGGCCTGGGTTTCCATCGCGTGCAATTCACGGCCGACCTCTTGCCGGCCGACATCACCGGCGCCATGGTCCTCGACCTCGAGCGCCGCGAACCGGNNTGGCCGACGAGCTCAACCGCGCGTCGCCCCGGGCCCAGTCCGCCCTGCTCGAGGCTATGGAGGAGCGGCAGGTCACGGTGGACGGGCGGACCTTCGACCTGCCACGACCCTTCATGGTGGTGGCCACCCAGAACCCCTACGACGCGGCCGGGACTTCGCCTCTACCGCACGGACAGCGAGACCGTTTCCTGTTGCGCCTGACCCTCGGCTACCCGACGCGGGCGGAGGAGGAGGCCCTCGTCGAGGGAGAGGATCCCTCGGCCCGAGCCGCTGTTCTCGAGCCGGCCGTGAACAGCGAGGAGCTCAAAGGACTCATGGGTGCCGTCGCCCATGTCCACGTCTCCCCGGCGGCGCGTACCTATCTCCTGGACCTCGTGCAGGCAACCCGCACCCACCATTCGGTGAGCGTGGGAGCGTCACCCCGGGCGGCTTTGGCCCTCGTCCGGGCGGCCCGGGCCATGACCGTGGCCAACGGGCGTACCTACGTGACGCCCGGAGACATCCAGAGCGTGGCCGTCCCCGTGCTCGGGCACCGCTTGCTGCTCCACCCGGGGACTGAGGTCGTGGGTGCCGGTCCCGAGTCGATCGTGGACGACCTCCTGCAACTGGTTCCCGTCGTGGGCGGCGAGGAGACCACGGATACGGGAGCCGGAACGAAGAGGCCGTGAAGACCACCGGCTCGGCGACGCCCATGGCATTGCGCCCCACCGTGCGCGCCGTAGGTCTCGTTTTCGTCCTCGGGTTGCTCGTGGCCGTGGGCCTGATCGCCCGATCATGGGGCCTCGTCCCCCTCGACCTCGCCGTGGCCGTTCCGCTCGTCCTCTCCCCCCTGCTCGCCCGGGGCCGCGCCCGCCGGACCGTCGGTGGCGTGCACGCCGGCGCGCTGGTGGCCCCACCCATCGTCGCCGTGGGCGACAGCTCGAGGCTCGAGGTGACGGTGGTCAACACGTCGCGACGGCGGGTGCCCGTCGTCGGACTGGAACGACCCGACGGTCGGTGGCAGAGACTCGGTGGCGTCCCCGCCCGCAGGGGTGACGAGACGGTCGACGCCGGGACGGCGACGACGGCACCGAGGACGACGTTCCGCCGCCGCTGTGCACCGAGTCAACTCGATCTGCTGAGTCTTCCCGCCTTGGATGCCGGAATCTCGACGTCGGTCGTCCTCCCGGTGCCGACGGGGGGCAGGGGGATGCTGACCGTGCCATCGCTCGGCGTGTGGGTCCACGACCCTTTCGGCCTGTTCGGCTCGGCGGTGGCCCGGACCCCGCCCGTGGTCGTCGTGGTCCACCCCCGGCGGGCCGAGAAGGTCGAGACACAACTCTCGGTGGGATCGGCATCGACGACGTCGGCCACCTATCGCTCCGCTCGCCACCCGACGGCGACGGACATGGGCGGCGAGTTCGCCGACCTCCGTCCCTATGTTCCGGGAGACCGGCTCCATCTCCTGCATTGGCCGGCTCTGGCCCGCCATGGGACACTCCTCGTCCGGCAGTTCGAACCCGACACCGGAAGCATCGTCTCCATCGTCCTCGACGACCGCGCCGGCGTGCACCGACGGGGTGCTTTCGAGGACGTACTGTCTACGATCTTGGCGTTGATCGACAACGCCGCCGCCCATGAACTGCCGGTGGAATTGAGGACCCTGTCGGGGTTCCGCGCCACGGTGGCGCCCACGCCGGCGGGCGTGGCCATGATCCTGCCTCTCCTGGCCACCCTGCAGCCCCGGCAAGCGCCACACGCGCTGTTGGCGGCGTGGGTCCTCGGTGACGGCATGGACCCACCGATGATGGTGACGACCGTCACCGGGGCAGACCGTCTGCCGGCGTCATGGCGCCAACACATGCAGGTGATCGCTCGATGACGTTGACGCGTCGGAACCTCGCCGCCGACGTCGCGCTGCTGGTGGCATCCATCGTCGGCGCGGCGGCGGTCTGCCGCATGATCGGCGGCGGTCCGGGGGGACCGGCCGTCGGGCCTGTTCTCGTCACCACCGTCTTGGGTTGGGCCGTACCCACCGTGTTGTTACGCCTGCGGGCCCCGGCGTCGCTGGCCTCGGCTGTGGGCGCCCTCGGCGTGGCCCTTTCGGCGTTGTGGACAACGGTGCCGGACGCCACCGCTTATGGAGCACCGACCCTGCGGACGTTGCGGGTCGTGCGCATCGATCTGCATCATGCCCGGTCGGAGCTGGCGTCGTTCACGGTCCCACTCCACGCGTCGCCAGGTGTCGTGCTTCTCGGTGCCGTGGTGACAGGCATGGTGGCGCTCGTGGCCCGCACGGTCCTCGGGCCGCCTGGGTTCGAGCGGCTGACGTACCCACGCCTTTTGCCGGCGCTGTCGCTGCTGTTCCCGATGGGCCTGGTGGCGTGGTCCTGTGTGGCGCAAGCCGGCGTCGGGTCGGCCATTTTGGTAGCGGTATTCGTGGCCGCGTCGGCGGCCACCGTGATCCTGTGCGAACCGGCTCCCGCTCCGTCGATCGGTGGCGCGTCGGAGGGACGCACTCGGCCGATCCCGGCCCTTGCCGTGACGGTCCTGGCCATGATCGCCGCCGTGGCGGTGGGGCTGTCTCTCGGCAGCCCCGGCGGCGCGTCGGTCGTGTCCCCCGGTCCGGCGCTGGCGGCCGTCGTGCCGCCCACGGATCTCTCCCTGGCATCGGATCTGGTCGGCCTCGAGCGCAAAGACCCTTCTGTCGTCCTCTTTTCGGCGCGTACCCCGTTCGCCACGTACTGGCAGGTCGGGGTGCTGACCGAGTACCGCCACGGTGACTGGACTGCGGACCCGGTTACCAGCCGTGTCTTGAACGGTGGCGCGTCGCCGTTGGCCTCGCCCGCTGTTCTGCCCGCCACCTCGCAACGCACGTTCACGGCCACGGTGACCGTCGGCGAACTGACGAGTCGGCTCCTACCGGTTCCACCGACCGCCGAGAGCGTCACCGGAGCTGTCCGGGCCGAGGTGACTTCGATAGGGGCGGTGGCATCGCGGCCGTCGGCAAGCGGCGAGCGCTACAGGGTCACCGCCATCGTCCCACCGGCGGTTTCGGCCGCTACCAATCCGTCCGCCAGCCCCTCCTTGACAGCGACACAACTCCAGGGGGACCTGGCCCTCCCACCGGAACCGGCCATCATCGCTTCTCTGGCGCGGACGGTGACGGCGACCGCCACCACGCCCCTGACGCGCGCCGAGGCTCTGGTCAACTGGTTCCGCTCCGGCCTCTTTCGCTACACCCTCACGCCGCCCGTCGCTCCCGCCGGTGCCAACGCCCTGACGGTCTTTCTCACGACCACTCGCGCCGGAACGTGCGAATCCTTCGCCGGCGCCTTTGCCGTGATGGCACGATCCCTCGGACTCCCCACCCGGGTGGCCGTGGGGTTCACCGGCGGGCGAAGCTCATCGTCGGGGACGACAATCGTCAGCGGCGCCGATGCCCATGCATGGCCCGAGGTCTATCTCGGTGCGGCGTCGGGCTGGGTGTCGTTCGAACCCACCCCTGAACTTCCCTCGGGCGAGCTCGCCCCGCCGAGCGTCGTCGGACCCACCGGCATTCCCCGGCCGATCGGGGTGACGCCGCGCACGAGCACCCCGACGCCCCGGTCGGTACCGGTCTCACCGACGACCAATCCGCCGCCGGCGACGCCGACGGTAGCTACGACCACGCCACCGGGGGCAACCAGGAAGACGGTTGCCGCACCGCGTCGGACGCGCACCGCCGCCGCTGGCACCGCCGTCGCCGTCGCCGCAGCCATCATCGGTATCCTCACCTTGGGTGTGATCCTCGCCTGGTGGCGCCGGAGACGCCGACGGGATTCGGCGGCGCCACCCCAGCGTCTATTGAGCGCCTACTTCGGGGTGGACCGTGTTCTGGCTGATGCCGGCGTACCGCGACCGGCATGGCGGGCGCCGCCCGATCATGTGCGGGCACTGCTGTCGGAGGCGAGGCTCGAGCAACGACGGTGGAGCGAGGCTCCGTGGTCGATGACGGCGGGCGACGAACTGCTGGCGGCACTGAGCGAGACGCTCGAGCTGGCTCTGGTCCTCGAACGCGCCTTCTACAGTCCGTGGACCCCGACGGTCGACGACGCCGACCGGGCCGACCTGAGCGCCAGACGCATCCGGCGCACACTGCGGCGCCGATCGGTGCGCACGCTGGCGCAACGCCTGGGGACCGGCCCGGTAGCCATGCCCTCAGGCGTGACGACCCCCGCCCCCTAGAACCATCCGGAGGCGTTGGCACCGAGATCCGAACCTGATCACCGCCGTGTTGCCCGACCGCGGGCTCGGAGACCGAACGGGGATGCGGACGCCATTGTTTCGACCTTATTGTCGGCGGCACTAAGGACTCCAGCCCTGCCGTGACTCAATTGCGTATTGGATCGGTGCCGCAACAGCCAGCGAAGAGGTGTGGCAGTGGGGTTGCCAGGACGTCACGATTCGGCCACCACCGACTTTGAATCGTGGTACCGAAAAGAGAGCGCTCGACTCGTCACAGTGCTGACCTTGGCGCTGGCCGAGCCAGACCTGGCCAAGGACTCGGCTGACGAAGCCTTTGCCCGTGCCTATGAGCGATGGCCCCGTGTGAGCGGCATGGATTCACCTACGGGATGGACCTACAAGGTTGCCTTGAACTACGGACGCCGCCGCCTCCGCCGACGCCGGTTCGAGCAGGCACTTTTGTTGCGCCAGACACGTGACAGGCCCACTGAGGAGAATGCCGCTGGTGGGCGGGACACCGACCTCTGGAGGATCGTCTCCAGTCTTCCGGCGCGCCAGAGAACGGCCATAGTCCTTCGCTACGTCGGCGACTTCTCGGAGCTGGAGGTTGCGCAACTCATGGGAATCTCGGCTGGCGCCGCCTCATCGAGTCTGTCCGTGGCCCGCCGCCGATTGGCGGAGCTTGTGCACAACGACGTCAGAGAGTCGCAGACCGTGTCGGAGGACGATACATGGATGAACAAGCAGGAGACACAATGAACATCAAAGCGGTACTGCTGGAGGCGCTGCCGCCGGGGACGGCGACGAACATATCCTCGATCGACGAATTGAAGCTGCGCTTGGCCCGAAAACGCCATCGCCGGAACTCGACAGTGGGAATGCTCGGTGTTCTCGCCGTGGTGCTCCCGTTGCTGATCTTCGTCCTGCTCCCATTCGGAGGGTCAGACCATTCCCAGACAGTTCGTCCGGGAGGACGAGCGCACGTGGTTACCCCTCCCGACGCCAAGTCTGAGTTGCAGGCTGTGGCCCTACCTGGTTCCTACACCGCCTATGTCCCCATTGCGGGTTCTGCCGGCCCCATCGCCATCAGTCCCGACGGCAGGACCGCCTATGTCGGCAATCGCCTCATCGGACAGGTCGTCCCTGTCGATCTGCCCAGCGGCCGGGCACAGAGGCCGATCACCCTCGGTGATTGGCCGATCAATGCCATCGCCATCACTCCCGATGGACGCACGGCATATGTGGTGGAGGGTGGGATCGCCGACGCCGTCATTCCGATCGACCTCGCCACCAGGACCGTCGGTCCGGCCATCGATGTTCCGGGGCCGAGGGGATTGGGAACCTCCATCGCCATGGCACCCAATGGACGCATGGCGTATGTCGATTCCCTGAGCGAAAGCGATGATCGCCCGACGTCAAGACAGACAGTGACGATCACTCACACCGTGCCGAGCTACGTCGTACCCATTGACCTGGTGACGGACAAGGCACTGCGACCGATATCTCTTGAGCCTTTGAGCTCCGGCGGCCACACCGTCCTGTCAGAGGAGCCCCGGTGCGTGACGGAGTGCGGCTTCGGCGAGACGATCGGTGGCATCGCTATCACGGCCGACGGTCGCACCGCCTATGTGTCAGACAGCGCCTATGGGTCGAACAGTGAGACCAAAACCACCAGCGGGCTGTTTTCGATCGAACTGAGTACAGAGCAAGTCAGCCCCGAGATCGTGACGACCGGAGCGGGGGGACCTCTGGCCATCACTCCCGACGGACAGTTCGCCTACGTCGCTAGCGACTACACGGTGACGTCCATCGACCTTGGTTCGAACACAGCCGGTCCTTCTCTCAGCGTCGTTCCGCCTGGAGAGATGTTGAGCGCCATGGCCATCACACCCGACGGCGCCACCCTTATTGCAGCCGGATACTCAGAAATTGGCTTGATCAACCTCCATAGCGGGAAGGTCGAGTCTTTGATCCAAAGTCCAGGGGGTGCTGTGGCGATAGCACCAACGCCGTAGTCCACCGGGGTGCTGCAAGAGCGGCCGTGGCCCCCGGCACGCCGCCAACAAGGCGGCCACGTCTCCGGTGGCATCTGTCGTCGGGGCACGCCACCGGACATCCAAAGGAATACCCCCGGGCCTTTGGTGGTTGGCCACCACTGGTGGCTTCCTCGCGCTCTTCATCGCCCGCCGAACCTGACCGAACGCCTGAGGGGCTTTCGAATCGACTGGTCGGACTCATGGCGGTGGCCACGGGTGCCATAGTGGCCAACCTTTACTACGCCCAACCGCTGTTGCATAACGTGGCCCGTAGCTTCGGGGTCGGCTCGGCGGTGGCGGCAACGGTGGTGACGGTCAGCCAAGTTGGATACGCCGCCGGGCTCCTGCTCGTCGTCCCCCTGGGCGACCTCTACCCCCGGCGTCGTCTGGCTGTCATCCTCTTCCTGGCCGCCACCGCCGCCCTCGTGCTCTGTGCCGTCGCTCCCACCCTCTGGCTCTTCGAGGTGGGAGCCGTCACGGTGGGAGGTGCATCAGTGGCCGGGCAGGTCATGATTCCCTTTGCCGCCGACCTGGCCCCGGAACAGAGACGGGGTCGGGTGGTGGCCCGCATCATGACCGGACTCCTGTTGGGCATCCTGTTGGCGCGCACTTTCAGCGGACTCGTGTCCGAGGCGGCCGGCTGGCGCGCCGTCTACTGGATCTCGGCCGTCCTCATGTTCGGCTTCGCCCTGGTCATGCGCAAGGCGCTGCCGAGCGAGTCTGCTCGGCCCCACGTTTCCTACCGGGGTCTCGTGGGTTCATCTCTGCGCCTCCTCGTCGACGAGCCCGTCCTACGCCGTCGCGCCGCGCTCGGTGCCTGCGCCTTCGGGGCTTTCAGCGTTCTCTGGACGGCACTGGCCTTCTTGTTGTCGGCTTTGCCGTACAACTACAGCAACGCCGTGATCGGCCTCTTCGGTCTGGCCGGAGTAGGCGGTGTGTTGGCCGCCAACCTGGCGGGGAAGATGGCTGACTCCCATCGCGTCACCGCCGCCACCACCGTTGCCGGGATCCTTCTCGTCATCTCGTTCGGACTCCTGGCCCTGGGCAAGACATCGGTCGTTGCCCTGCTGGCCGGCATCGTGGTTCTCGACATCGGGACCCAGGGGATGCAGATCACCAACCAGGCGGTGATCTACACCCTTCGGCCCGATGCTCGGAGCCGTATCAACAGTGCCTACATGGTCTGTTACTTCGTCGGTGGCGCCCTCGGATCACTGACCGCCGGTGCCGTGTTCTCCGGCGCCGGCTGGAACGGCGTGTGTATCCTCGGCGCCGGCTTCGGGGCCGCCACCGTCATCCTGTCGGCGTGGCATCGGTTCCGTCCCACACCGGCGGTCGACGACAGCAACGCCGTCGTCACCGCCTGATGACCAGGCGCTCCTTCGAGGCTCTCGAGAAGGGCCCGATCAGGTCGTCCCCTTATAGTTGAGGATTTGGTGCAGGGTGTGCTCGACAGCCACGAGGTCGGCCTGGTCGGCCATGACCTGGTCGATGTCCTTGTAGGCCTGGGGCGCCTCGTCGAGCAGCTGGTCGGCGTTGCCCTGCTGCCAGTCGCGTCCCTCCATGGAGGTCACGAAGTCCTGGAGCGCTATCTCGCGACGCGCCCGCGACCGGCTCATGCGCCGGCCGGCGCCGTGGGAGCAGGAGAAGTAGCTGGCCGGGTTTCCGAGGCCGCGCACGATGTAGCTCGAGGTACCCATTGATCCGGGGATGACGCCGACATCACCCTGGCGCGCCCGGATGGCCCCCTTCCGGGTCAGCCAGACATCGTGGCCGTGGTGGTGCTCCTGCTCCGTGTAATTGTGGTGACAGTTGGTCCGACCGATCTCGTGTCCGACATCGGACGTGTCACGGCTGGTGCCGACGTAGCCCCAAAGCTCGGCCAGGACGGCGTCCATCATCGCCTCCCGGTTGGCCCGGGCGTAGTCCTGGGCCCAAAGCATGTCGGCGATGTAGGCGTCGAACTCGGGGGTGTCCTCCACCAGATAGGCGAGGTCAGGGTCCTCCAGCGAGATGAAGAGCTTCTTCATCAGTCCCTTCGCCGCCTCGATGTGCCGGGTCGCCAGCTGGTTCCCGATGCCGCGGCTGCCGGAGTGGAGAACGACCCACACGTGGTCGCGCTCGTCGAGGCACACCTCCACGAAGTGGTTGCCCGAACCGAGCGTGCCGAACTGGTCGGTGATCTTGGCGACCTGCTTGCCGCTCAGGTCGGAGGCGCCGGTATAGGCAGGGGCCAGGAGCGTACGACGCTGGCGTTCGGAGCGGTTGGCGAACGAATGACCCTGGCCGACGCCGGCCGGGACCACACGTTCGACCTGTCCGAGAAAACGGTCGAGATCGTCGGGCAGGCGAGCGGCGGTCAGGTCCGTCTCGGCCGCGATCATCCCGCAACCGATGTCCACCCCGACGGACGAAGGGACGATGGCCCCCTGGGTCGGGATCACCGATCCGATGGTCGCCCCCATACCGACGTGCGCGTCCGGCATGAGAGCCAGATGACCCTTCACGAAGGGAAGCCGGCTGGCCTTGGCCGCCTGCTCGATTGCCTCCTTCTCCACGTCACTGCCCCATGACAGAACGTTGCCGATCCTCTCCGGCATGATGCGTGCCTCCTTGCCCGCGACTTCAGAACACCTTCACAACACCTTGGGCGCGGCATCGAACCGCGCTGGTTTTGCCGTGGCTAGCCGCGTGGGCGGTACCCCAGACGAGAAAGCCCGTCTCTCACGAAGAACCTGACGGCCGATGCCGCCGTCTGATCCACCCTCCCCCGTGGGTTCCTCGTACGGGGAAAGGTCAGATTCGGAGTTCGGGCGCCTCCGGTGCGGAGAGGAGNNAGGCCGCACGCACGCGCGCCGCTGAGGGAGGTCCGCTCCCTTGGGCACAGCGCGTCGATGGCGGCGACAGGCGCGCCCATCAGTGTAGGGACCCCCGAACCGATGTCAAGACACCTTCACCCAACAGACAGTGACGTCGGTGACGGCGGTCGTCTCCTCAGACCAAGTCGGTCAAGAGCTCCCATCCGGCGGGCGGAGGGTCGAGCCGCCAGTACTGCTCGGGCACGTTGGCGGCGAGTCGTTCGGAGAGCACGTGGTCACGCTCGAGCGGCGCCACCTGGCTCTTGTAGAAGGCGATGGCGGCGCGTTTGCGGTCCATGTCGGGTTCGATGGGTACCACGGAGGGGGTGGGCCACAGGCCGGCCTTGAACAGCTTCGTCACCCGCCAGGCCTGGAGGCCGGGAATGTGCTTGTAACCGTGATCCTCGTAGCAGAACCATGCCGGGCCTTCCCCGGACTCGACCAGGTTCGATCGCACCATCAGACCGGCATCGTGGGTGAGGACGTGGTCCGGATTGGCGAGGCCCATGGGGAGGAACACGGCCGTCGGATCGACAGCGGCGATGGCGGCGCCGAGCGACGGTGCCACCTCTCTCGCCTGCGGTCGCTCGTCCTCGGCCAGATATTGGTGATCGGCGAACTCGAGCCATACCGGTGTGGCACCGACCGATTCCATGGCGGCACGATCCTCTTCACGGCGCGCCGCCACCACGTCGTCGCCGGCCACGAAGCCGCCGCAGGCGTCCCAGTCGGTCGCCTCGGAGGGATAGACCGGAGGCCGTCCCCCGAGCACGGTGATCACGGTGCTGCCCGGATAGGTGGCGAGCAGATGAGCGGCACCGAGGATGGCGTCGTCGAAGTGCGGTGACACGACGACGATCCGNNCGGGCCGGTGATCGGCCCGCGGCGGGTGCGACGCGGACCCATGTGTTGCCGACGGTCAGGGCCGAACGGGTCGGGAGGCTGCTTCGGCCAGCAGTCCGGGTTCGTCGCTGGTGACCGGGACGGCGGGGCGCTGCTGCTGGAAGTCCTTGCGGCGGACGAGGAGCGAGAACAGGGCTCCGGTGAACACGACGACGGCACCGGTCACCAGGAGGTCGTTGACGCCTCGACTGAAGGCATCGCCGGCCGCTCCGGTCAGGTGCGCCCGCGCCAGCATCTGAGCATCGGCGCCGTGGATCCCTTCGGCCGACACGGCGCTGGCCAAGGCTCCGGCGGGATGACCGATGGCGATCGACAGCGAGCTGGAGATGCGGCCCTGAAAGANNCCGGTGGCGATGCCGACCTGGCGGAAGGTCGAGTTGATGCCCGAGGCCATGCCGCTGCGCTCGGGGCTTACGACCCCGAGGGCGATCTTGGCGATTGCGGGATTGGCGATGCCGATACCCAGACCGGCGACGATCAGTCCGGCGAGCAGGGTCGTCCACGACGAGGTCGCCGTCACCCCGTGCATGAGCGCCAGACCGACCGACGACAGCAGCAGCCCCACCCCGAGGGAAACCCCGGGTGAGATGCGCTCGGCCAGATTGCGGGTGGCCAGGGGCACAGCGAAGGTCAGCACGGTCAGAGGGAGGAGTCGGAGCCCCCCCTGGAACGGGGAAAGGCCGAGAAGATCCTGCAGATAGAGGGTGATGTAGGTCAGCATGGCGAACATGCCGGCGCCGATGGCGAAGGTGGCCAGCGACACACCGGTGAAGGCCGGGTTGCGGAAGAGCGACAAGTCGAACATGGGCCGGTCCTGGTGGAACTCGGCGAAGACGAAGGCGGCGAAGAGCACGGCCGAGGAACACAGAAGCGTCAGGATGAACGCGCTCCCCCACCCGTCGTCGTTGCCCCGGGTGAGGCCCAGAATAAGAAGGAACAGAGCCCCGGAGAAGGTGGCCAGACCGGCGACGTCGAGGCGCTTGGTCCCGGGGTCGCTGACGTTCACCATGCGGGTGAGCGAGACGACGAGAGTGGCGATTCCGAGGGGCACGTTCACGAAGAAGATCCATCGCCATCCCAGGCCGCTCGTGAGGGCCCCACCAACCAGCGGGCCCACGGCGACGGCGCCGCCGACGGTGGCACCCCACGCCGCGATGGCTGTTCCGCGTTCCTTGCCCGAGAAGTCCTGGCCGATGAGGGCCAGGGACGTGGCGAACATCGCCGCACCACCTATGCCCTGCACGGCGCGTCCCACGATCAGGAAGGTGGCGCTGTTGGCCAGGCCGCACACCAACGATGCCAGCGTGAAAATGGCCAGACCGACCATGAAGATGCGCTTACGCCCGAAACGGTCAGCCAACGTGCCCTGGGTCAGGATCAGAGCGGCCAGCGACAGGGCGTAGGCCGAGATCACCCATTCGAGATCGGCGAAGCTGGCGTGGAGCTGTCGCTGCATGGTGGGCAGGGCCACCTGGACGATGGTGACGTCCACCAGAAGCATGAAGGTGGCGCCGCAGACCGCGATCAGGGTCCACCAGCGGCGATCGAGCCCCGGCGCCTTCTCCGAGGTGGGATCAGCCGTCGTCATCGTCGTCCGCCCATGATGTCCGACCCTCTCCTCTGTCACGCAGGGCGTCAAGTCTGAATGGCACGGTCACCGATGTCCAGCGCCAATACCGTCGGCGGGACAGGGCGACCACCGACGCCCACCGCAACGCTGGCAGGGATCGGTAGCTTTGGGTCGTGCGCCGGAGGTCACCCCGACACGGCAATGTCTTCACCCACCTGACGGCGGCCGTCGTCGTCTCGGGCTGCATCGTCCTGTGCTGGTGGCAGGTCACCCGAGCTCTGTCGGGCAACACGCTGAGCTGGGCATACGTCTTCGAATGGCCGATCTTCGCCGGCTACGGCGTCTTCATGTGGTGGAAGCTGATCCACGACCCGGCTCCCGGGGCCGGGGTGTTGGGTCAGGACCCGGACCGAGCGGCCGTGACCGGCGCCGATGACCCTCGGGTGGACGGTCCCACCGGCAGCGCCGGCGGCGACAAGGACACCGCTGAGGATGAGGAGATGGCCTCCTACAACCGCTATCTGGCGGCGCTCAATGCCAGCGACAAGCGCAAGCACTGGTGACCGGGCGAGCGCCCGACCGGTAGCCCCCGGGTCCCTTCCCGGCCCAGAGCCACCCGCGCGGTACAGGCGCACGTCAAGATGTCACCATGCACGACGATTCAGCCCGGTCGCTCCTGGCCCCGGTGCAACCGATGTTGCCCCTCGACGTGGCGAACGGAGAGTCGGAACCGGGGTCGGCGTCGCCGGGTGCTCCTCGGATCCCGTCGCCGTCATCGGGGCCGCCGGCCCGGGCCGTGCCGTCGCTGCGGTCGGTCCCGGCGATACGGCCGGTGGCGCCGCTGACCGCCGAGCACGACGACCCGGACACGCCGGAGGAGCCGGAGGTCGAGGTCCGCATCAGCACGCGGCGACGGAAGTCGGCCAGCGCCTTCTGGAGCGAAGGTCGTGTCGTGGTCGTGCTCCCCGCCGCCATGCCCCGCTCGGCGCGCGCCGAGATGGTGGACGACCTGGTGCGGCGGGTCCTCAACTACCGGCCGCACATCGCCGCCTCGGACACCGACCTGGCCGGCCGGGCCGCCCAGTTGGCCGACCGCTACCTCGGCGGGGTGCGGCCGGAGTCCATCCGGTGGGTCACGAACCAGAACAGCCAATGGGGGTCGTGCACCTACGGCAGCGCCGCCATCCGCATCTCGGACCGGCTGCGGGTCGTTCCCGGATGGGTTCTCGACGCCGTGCTCGTCCACGAGCTCGCCCACCTGGTGGAGCCGAACCATTCGCCGCGCTTTCGGGCATTGGCCGATCGCTACGCCCGCAGCCAGGAGGCCGACGTCTTCCTCGACGGCTTCTCTCTGGGCCGCGAGTACGCGCGCTGACCAGCGTGAACTGGGTCCTGCATCACGATCTGCGGGCACCCGACTTCGGTACCCCGCGCCAGGTGCTCTATCACGAGGCTCTCGAGATGTGTGCGTGGGCCGACGCGCACCGATGCCCGAGGGCGGTGGTGTCCGAGCACCATGGTTCGGCCGACGGGTACCTGCCGTCGCCCTTTGTGTTCGGTGCCGCCGTGGCGGCACGGACACAGCTGATGAGGATCATGATCTCGGCTCTCGTGCTGACGCTGCGCGATCCGGTCTCGGCCGCCGAGGACGCTCTGGTGCTCGACGTGGTGAGCGGGGGCCGCCTCGAGCTGACGTTGGCCGCCGGTTACGTACCGCAGGAGTGCGAGATGTTCGGTGTCCGCTACGAGGACCGGGGGGCGCTGTTCGCTGAGAAGGCCGCCGCCTTCATCGAGGCGCTGACGGGGGAACCCTTCGTCTACCAGGGCCGCACGATCCAGGTGACACCAGGGCCGGTGCAGCGTCCGCGTCCCTTCGTCGTCTTCGGCGGTTCGGCTCCGAAGCGAGCCGCCCGGCTGGCCGACGCCTACCTGCCGCCGGTCCCCGATCAGGCGCTGGCCGACGCCTACGTGGCCGAATGCCGGCGGCTGGGCAAGGGCGACGGCATCCTGCTGTGGCCGGACGGGCCCATGTGGGTGTTCGTCACCGATGACCCCGAGCGGTCCTGGGCCCAGATCGGCCCGCACGCCGTGCACGAGACCAACGGCTACGGGGCATGGTCGGTGCACGCACCGGGGGCCAACCCGTGGCGGGAGGTGACGAGCGTCGACGAGGTGCGCAGGGCCGGGCTCTACGCGGTGGTGACGCCGGAGCAGTGCGTTGCTCTGGCCCGTTCCCTCGACAGCCGGGCCGGGCTCACCCTCAAGCCCCTCGTCGGTGGCCTCGATCCGGCCATCGGGTGGCCGTCGTTGGAGCTTTTCGTGGACAAGGTGCTCCCGCTGCTCGGCTAGGTCGCCCGGTGCCCGGTCACACGCGGTGGTCGAGAACGGCGGCGGCCACCAGCTCTTCGAGGTAGCGGGTGTCCCACCACGAGATCTGCAGCTGCTTGGCCCGGCGGAAGTAGAGCTGGATGTCGAACTCGACGCTGAAGCCGATGCCGCCGAAGACCTGCTGGGCCATGGCCGTGACGTCGCGGTAGGTCCGGCAGGCGAAGAGCTTGGCCATGGGGGCCAGCCTGTCGACGGACCGGCCGGCGGCACCGGCCCAGGTCGCTTCGTGGACGAGGGTGGTCCCCCCGTCGACGGTGGTCTCGGCGTCGGCCATGTAGTGGGCCAGCGCCTGGAAGGCGCCGAGAGGTTTGTCGAATTGAAAGCGGTCCTTCGAGTACTGGACGGTGATGTCGAGCGCGTGACGACAGCCGCCCATGGCCTGGGCCCCGAGGAGGATGCAGCCGTCGTGCATCACGGCGTCCCAGGTGCGCCAGCCCGAACCGGCCTCGCCGATGCGGTTCTCGGCGCCGACGTGCACCTCGCTCAGGTCCACCCGGAACTGGGCGTCGGAGCCGATGGTGTGTTGCTGGGTGAGGGTGACGCCGGACGCCGTCGGGTCGACCAGGAAGAGGTCGACGTCCCCGAGGGCGTCGCCGGTGCGGGCCAGGACGACCAGACGGCTGGCGGCGGCGGCGAAGGGGACGTGGCGCTTGGTGCCGGAGATGGTGAAGCCGTCGCCCTCGGGGACGGCCCGGACCTGGACACCACCGGGGGCGCAGCTGTTCTCGGGCTCGAACCAGGCCGGGGTGAGGATGGCCTCGCCGGTGACGATGGGCCCCATCCACTCCTGGCGCTGGGCCTTCGAGCCGGCGGCGGCCAGGGCGCCGCCGGACAGGACGGCGCTGGCGAAGTGGGGGGTGGGGGCGAGGGAGCGTCCGAGCTCCTCGTAGAGCACGACTCCCTCGATGAGACCCATACCGGCGCCACCGTGCTCCTCGGGCAGCAGGAGCCCGATGAGGTCGAGCTTCCCGAGCTGCTTCCACAGCTCGGTCGGATAGCCGACGGGGTCGTCCTCCAGCTGGCGGACGACCGACAGGGGGCTGTGGGTGGCACAGACCCCGCGCACGGTCTCGCGCAGCATGTCCTGTTCGGCGTCGAAGTCGAGATCCAGCACCGTCAGCTCCTCGCTCTCGTGATCGCCGCCGTCACGGTTGCCACCGCGTCCCGGTGCGGGTCCACGGGTTGTCATCGGCGTCGACGGGCACGGCCACCCGGGCGTCGCAGGTCGTCTTCACGTCGTCGCCCACCGACAAGGTGACGTCGACGCCCACCCAGCCACAGCCGGCCTCGTCCACGGTCACCTCGTCGACCACGCCGGACAGCACCATGGTGTCGCCCGGGAAGACCGACCCGAGCATGCGGAAGGTCATCCGCCCCAGAC
>PKWD01000163.1 GCA_003131945.1 Acidimicrobiaceae bacterium | reverse complement strand
CGGTGGGCATGTGCCGGATGTGTCTGGTCGAGGTGAGCGGACCGCGCGGGGCCACCCTGCAGCCGGCCTGTTATGTGGCCGTGGCCGAGGGCATGGATGTGGTCACCACCTCGGACAAGGTCAAGAAGGCCCAGGACGGCGTCCTCGAGATGCTGCTCGTGAACCACCCGCTCGNNTGCGACAAGGGCGGCGAGTGCCCCCTGCAGGACCAGGTCCTCGCCTACGGGCCGGGGGAGAGCCGGTTCCTCGAAGAGAAACGGCACTGGGCCAAGCCCATCCCCATCTCGGAGCTCGTCCTGCTCGACCGGGAGCGCTGCATCCAGTGCGGGCGCTGCGTGCGTTTCGCCAACGAGGTGGCGGGTGAAGCCCAGATCGACTTCCTCGGACGCGGCGACGCGGTGGAGGTGAACGTCTTTCAGGGCCACGCCTTCTCGTCGTACTTCTCCGGCAACACGGTGCAGATCTGCCCGGTGGGTGCGCTCACGGCCACCCCCTACCGGTTCACGGCCCGGCCCTGGGACCTCGATCAGGTGGAGTCGACCTGCACCCTGTGCGCCTTCGGCTGCCGGGCGGCGGTGCAGTCGTCGGCCAACCGGATCACCCGGCTGCTCGGGATGGACAGCGACCCGGTCAACCAGTCCTGGCTGTGCGACAAGGGACGGTTCGGTGCCGAAGCGCCGAACGCCGACAAGCGGCTAACCGAGCCGCTCGTGCGTCGGGGCCACTCGCTCGAGCCGGCGTCGTGGTCGGAGGCGCTGACCGTGGTCGGCAGCCGGCTGGCCGAGATCAAAGCGGCCCAGGGGGCGGCGGCCATCGGGGTGATCGGCGGGGCGCGGTTGTCCAACGAGGACGCCTACGCCTGGGCCAAGTTGGCCAAGGGGGTGCTCGGCACCGACTCGGTCGACGCCCAGTTGGGCGACGGGCTGCCGGCCGAGCTGATCGCCGCGCTGCCGCGGGCCACCATCGACGAGGCCTGCGCGGCGCGTTGTGTGGTCGTGCTGTCGGGCGATCTGCGCGAGGAGCTCCCGGTGCTCTTCCTGCGCATCCGGGAGGCGGCCCTCGACAAGGGTGTGGCTCTCGTCGAGCTGACCTACGGAGCCGGATCGCTCACGCCCTACGCCACGGCGTCGCTGGCCTACCGGCCCGGCGAGGCGGCCTCCATCGTGCGCGCCCTGGCCGGCGCGGGCGGCGACCGTCCGGCGTCGATCGACGAATCGGTGTGGGCGGCGGCCACCGAAGCGGTCGGACGGACGGGCGGCGACGGAGTGGTGGTGATCCTCGGTCGGCCGTCGCTGGCCGAGGACGGTGCGCTCGTGGCCGAGGCGGCGGCGGCCATGGCCGAGGCGTGGCCGTCGGCCCGTTTCCTGCCGGCCCTGCGCCGGGGGAACGTCATGGGGGCCATCGACATGGGTCTCGCCCCGGGTTTGCTGCCGGGCCGGGTGTCACTCGATGACGGCCGGGCCTGGTTCGCCGAGGCTTGGGGATCGGTGCCGGCATCTCGGGGGCGCGATGCGGCCGGCATCCTCGGGGCACTGGCCGATGGCACCATGGCGGCCCTGGTATTGGTGGGGGCCGATCCCTTCAGCGATTTCCCCGACGGCACGCTGGTGGCCGAGGCGCTCGCCGAGGCTGACTTCGTGGTGGCGGTGGACGGGTTCCTGTCATCGTCGGCGGCGCTGGCCAACGTCGTGCTCCCGGCGGCCATCGTCCACGAACGGTCGGGGACGACGACGAACATCGAGGGACGGGTGACCCGTCTGGGGCAGAAGCTGGTGGCCCCGGGCCAGTGCTGGCCCGACTGGATGATCGCCTCGGAGATAGCGGCGCGCCTCGAGGCTGATCTGGGGGTGGAGAACATCGCCGACATCTGGGACGAGATCGAGCGGCTGGCCCCCTCCCATGCCGGTATCACGCGGGCCGCGCTCGAGGCCCCCTCGGCGCGCGACGGCATCATCGCCCCGTTGACGGCGGCCAAGGTGACCTTGTCCCGACGGCTGTCGCCCGAGCCGTTCGATCCCATGGCCACGCCGGGCATCGAATCGGTCGAAGCCCAGGGGGCGCCGCCGCGGACCGGGGGAGCCGAGCCCTTGGGGGGCGAGAGCAGCGCCGACGGCGCCGCCCACGGCGCCCCCGACGGTGCCGACAGCGGTGCCGCCGGCGCCGGCGGATCGCGGCCGAAGACCCTGCGCTGGCCCCAGCCGGTGACCACGGCGACATTGCCGGCACCGGACAGCTACTCGGTCAGGCTCGTCTCGGGCCGACGGCTCTACGACCGAGGCGTGCTTCTCGGCGCCTGTGCGTCCCTGGCGTCGCTGGTGGAGTCGGCCGCGGTGCGGGCCCATCCCCACGATCTCGAGAAGCTCGGGATCGGAACCGGCGGTCCGGTCCGGGTCCGCTCGGCCCGTGGTGAGGTCGTCCTGGAGGCCGTGGCCGACGTGACGGTGCCGCGCGGGGTGGCGGCGATCGACTTCAACCTCGACACCGACGGCCCCCACACCGACGGCCCCCACGGCGACGGCCCCCACAGCGACGCGAGGACGGCGGCCGCCGCCATCATCGACTCCCGGCATTCCGTCGTCGATGTGCGGATGGAGACGCCATGAGCACAGCCCCGCTCGCCGCCGTCGTGCATGTCCTGGCCCTCGGGGATCCGCTCTTCGCCCGCGGGGTGACCTGGGCGGTGCTGTTGATCGTGGTCATCAAGGTGGTGGTGGCCTTCGCCGTTCTGATGGTGTCGGTCATGCTCATGATCTGGTTCGAGCGCAAGGTCATCTCGGACATGCAGGCGCGTATCGGACCCAACCGGGCCGGTCCGTGGGGTCTGCTGCAGACGCTGGCCGACGGCACCAAGCTCTTCTTCAAGGAAGACCTCATGCCCGAGCGGGCCGACCGGGTGGTGTTCAAGCTGGCGCCCTATCTGGCGCTGCTGCCCGCCTTCCTCGCCTTCACCATCGTCCCCGTCGGGGGGCTCGTCACCGTCGCCGGTCACACCTTCGAGCTGCAGGTGGCCGATCCGCCGGTGGGGATCCTCTTCCTGCTGGCCATGTCGTCGGTGTCGGTCTACGGGGTCATGTTGGCCGGTTGGTCGTCGGGGTCGAAGTACCCCCTGTTGGGCGCGGTGCGGGCGTCGGCCCAGATGATCTCCTACGAGGCGGCCATGGGGATGTCGGTGGTCATGGTGGTGCTCGTGGCCGGCACGCTGTCGACGCGGGCCATCATCGACAAGCAGGCCACCACGTTCTTCACCAGCTGGAACCTGATCCGCACCGGCGTCATACCGTTCGTGCTGTTCATGATCGCCATCACGGCCGAGCTGCAACGGCCGCCCTTCGACCTGGCCGAGGCCGACACCGAACTGGTGGGCGGCTTCCACACGGAGTACGCCTCGATCCGTTTCGCTCTGTTCTTCCTGGCCGAGTTCATGAACGTGATCACCATGTCGGCGGTGGTGGTGACGCTGTTCCTCGGCGGTCCCGACGGACCGACCCCCCACATCTACATCCTGTCGTGGGTCGTCCCCATCCTCTGGTTCCTGGGCAAGACGGTGCTGTTCCTCTTCCTCTACGTGTGGCTACGGGCGGCGCTGCCCCGGCTGCGCTACGACCAGCTCATGGACCTGGGATGGAAGGTGCTCATTCCCTTGTCGCTCGGATGGGTGCTCCTGGTGGCCGCCGTACTGGTGGGCGGATGGTGGGGCGCGGGGATCTTCCTCGGCATGCTGGCGGCCTTCGCCCTGCTGGTGAGGGCGGTGGTGGTGGGGTCGGGCCGCAACCGGGAATCGGACCGGGCCGCCGCCGGGCCCGGAGGCGGCGATCCCCGGGGCGACGGTGTCGGGTACGGCGGCCGGTTCTCCCATCCGGAAGCGGAGACGGTCGGGCCCATGGCACCGGGACCGGTGGCCCCGGTACCGGGCCCGGTGGGACCGGGGACGGTCGGACCATGAGCTTCTTCAGCTTCTTCGGCGGCTTCAAGGTCTCGCTGCAGCAGATGGCCAAGACCCGGGTCACCTGGCAGTACCCGTTGGAGAAGAAGCCGAAGGCGAACCGGGTGCACGGGCGCCACGTCCTCAACCGTTACGAGGACGGGATGGAGAAGTGCATCGGCTGTGAGCTGTGTGCCGGGGTGTGCCCGGCCGACTGCATCTACGTCCGCGGCGCCGACAACCCGCCGGGCGACCCGGTCTCACCCGGGGAGCGTTACGGGTTCGTCTACGAGATCAATTACCTGCGCTGCATCCACTGCGACATGTGTGTCGAAGCGTGCCCGACCGAGGCCATCACCGAGACGAAGCTCTTCGAGTTCTCGTTCACCAACCGCGCCGATGCCATCTACACGAAGTCCGAGCTGCTGGTGGGCGACGACGGTCGGCCGCAGCACTTGCCCTGGGAGGACTGGCGCGAAGGCGACGACCTCTTCACATCGGCCTGGATGCGGGCCACGTCGCCTTCGGGCAACGCCGCCTACGAGGGTCGGGTGCAGTGGTCGGGGGAGCTCGGCTACGGGGTGCGGGCCCCCGAGGGTGGCCAGAGCGGTCTGCGTGACGACGCCGCCACCGGTATCCGGGAGATCCGCGACGTGTACTCGGCCCATCTCGACGACTGGGAACGCAACGCCGACCAGCGGGGCCCCGAAGGGATGCGCAACCGGCTGAAGGCCCACATCGCGCTGCGCAAGGCCAGCATCCGCATTCCGGGACGACCCCGGCGCACCCCACCGAGCCTGCCGGCGTCGGTGCCTCCGGAGGGGGAGGGCTGATGGCCACCGGTGTCGTCACCGGGCACCTGATGCCGTTGCTGGCCACGTCGACGTTGACCGACCGACTGACCTTCGCCATCGGGGCCACCATCATCATCCTCGGCGCCGTCGGGGTCGTGATCTCGCGCAACCCGGTGCACGCGGCGCTGATGCTGGTGATGACGTTGTTCGGGGTGGCGGTGCTGTTCGTGGAGGAGGGGGCGAACTTCCTGGCCGCCGTGCAGGTGATCGTCTACGCCGGGGCCATCGTGGTTCTGTTCCTCTTCGTCATCATGTTCCTCGGTGTCGACCGCGAGGAGAACGTGGCCGAGGAGCCGCTTCCCTACCAGCGTCCGCTGGCTCTCGTGCTCGTGGTGCTCGGACTGGCGGGGCTGCTCGTTCTGGCCGTCGGCTCCCACTGGTCGCTCGGCCCGCAGCACGTGGCCGGAAGGGCGCAGAACCAGCCGGGCGGAGACGTGGCCGCGCTCGGGCGCAGCGTCTTCACCACCTATCTGTTCCCCTTCGAGATCACGGCCGCCCTGCTCGTGATCGCCGTGGTGGGGGCGGTGGTGCTGGCGCGCCGCCTGCGGCCGGAGTCGGCCGACGACGGTGACGAGGACGACGGCACCGATGCCCCTCCCGGCGCCGAGACGGTCGGGGCCGACGCCGGTGACGGCGCCGTGGAGTCGACGGAGTCGGTGGCCCGGGCGGTGGCGGGAACGGTGGCGGCCGCCCACGGGCGTTCGGACGACGAGAACGAGGAGGTGGACCGGTGAGCGTTCCGGGGCAGTGGTACCTCGCTCTGGGGGCCGTGCTGTTCAGCATCGGGGGGCTCGGGCTCCTGGTGCGGCGCAATGTGCTCGTGATGTTCATGTGCATCGAGCTCATGCTGAACGCGGCCAACCTGACCTTCGTCACCTTCGCCCGGATGCTCGATGACATCGGAGGCCAGGCGCTGGTGTTCTTCGTCCTGGTGGTGGCGGCGGCCGAGGTCGTGGTCGGCCTGGGCATCGTGGTGGCCATCTTCCGACGCCGTAGGAGCACGACAGCCGACGATCTGCACATCTTGAAGGGCTGACGGGGCCCACCGAACCGACAGGACCGACGGAAAAAACCCATGCTCCACGCCGCCTATCTCATGCCGCTGCTTCCACTGGCCGGCTTCGTCGTTCTGGCCGCCGCCGGTCGGCGGATCGGTGACCCGTGGGCGGGATGGCTGGGGACGGCCACGGTGGCAGGGTCCTTCGTGGTGGCCTGCATCACCTACGCCGGACTGCTCGGACGACCGGCGGGTCCGTCGCGGGAGTTCACGCAGACGCTGTTCAGCTGGATCCCGGTCGGGGGTCTGCAGATAAAGGCGGCTCTTCTCGTCGATCCGCTGTCGGTGACGATGGTCCTGTTCGTCACGGGGATCTCGACGCTGATCCACCTGTACTCGATCGGGTACATGAAGCGGGACAGGGACTACCCGAAGTTCTTCGTCTACCTGAACCTCTTCGTGGCCTCGATGCTGATCCTCGTCCTCGCCAACAACCTGGTGTTCACGTTCGTGGGGTGGGAAGGAGTGGGGCTGTGCTCCTACTGGCTCATCTCCTTCTGGTTCGGACGCGATACGGCAGCCAGTGCGGGGCAGAAGGCCTTCCTCTACAACCGGCTGGCCGACGTGGGTTTTCTCATCGCCATCTTCCTGGTGTTCGACAAGACGGGGACGGTCAACTATCTGGGGATCTTCAGCCGGGCCTCGCACATCGGGTCGGGGGGGCTGACGGCCATCTGTCTCCTTCTGTTCATGGCCGCCGTGGGCAAGTCGGCGCAGATCCCGCTGTTCCCGTGGCTGGCCGACGCCATGGAGGGCCCGACGCCGGTGTCGGCCCTCATCCACGCCGCGACGATGGT
>PKWD01000144.1 GCA_003131945.1 Acidimicrobiaceae bacterium | reverse complement strand
CGCCGGCCCGAACGACGCCGTGCCGAAGCGCGAGAGGAAGTGCCGCTCTTTGTGGATGCCCGGGTGAGTTGAGACAGCCGGGTGGGACACGATGAGCGAGTACCACCAACTCGTCCCCGCCTTCTGCACCCCGATGCCCACGAAGTCCGGCGGCCCCGGCTTCTCCCCGGGCCTGAGGGTGGGGGGCGTGAAGTCGAAACCCGTCTCCCAGGGCGCGAAACGACCGAGTCCGTGGAGTAGGCGCAGTCGTGCCTGAGTAGGCAGGCGTCGTAGCCCAGCCGCTGCCACGGAGCGTAAGGTCATCGACGCAGGGTGACACATGTGGTGCTCGTTCACAAACGGTAGCCTGGCTCTTCGCCGATGGTGGTGATCTCCCAGGTGAACAGTCTGAAAAGGGGGCCGTTGAGGTGGAAGAGGGCCGAGCTGCAGAGCCCCTTGTGCTGCACGTGATCCCGACGCGGGCGGCCCGGGGGGCCCAGCGCGAAGCTCGAGCCCTGGCCGACCGCCTCGACGCCCCCGGAGTCCGACGCCACCGCATTCTGTCGCTGGCGGGCTCGGACGAGAGCTCCGACGACCATGTGGCGGTCGACTATGCCATCGATTGGAGAAGCGGCTCGGCCACCACCATCGGTTTTGATGCGCGACTCGTCGTCAGGCTCCGACGCTCCTTGGACCGCCTCGCTCCCGTTCTCGTCGTCGCTCACGGTGGAGAGCCGCTCAAATTCCTCGTCCCCGCGCTCCTGCGGCGCCGGTGCCCACTCGCGTACTACGCCATTGGGACGTTGGCCCAACCGGCACACCACCCCGTCCGCCGGTTGATGTGGCGGTTTCTGGCCCGCCGGCCCGATCTCGTGGCGGCCGAGGGTACGGAGGTGCTCGACGAGTGTCGCACCCTCCTGGGCGTGTCGGCCGGCCGCCTTGTCCTCGTGCCCAACGGACGCGACCCCGAGGAGTTCCGACCTGCGGCCGACGCCAACTCCCGCACGATGCCTGTGATCGCCTTCGTGGGCGCGCTGACCGAGCAGAAGAGGCCCGACCGGTTCGTCGATCTGGTGGCCGCTCTGCGTACCCGGGGACTGGAGTTCCGGGCCCTGATCGTCGGAGAGGGGCCGCTCGGCCCGGCGATCGCCCCAGGAGCGCGCGCCGCGGGGGTGGAGCTTCTGGGCGCCCGCGGAGATGTCGCTGATGTGCTCAAAGGGACCGACATCTTCGTCTTCCCCAGCCTTCCGAAGGGCGAAGGTATGCCCGGGGTGCTCATCGAGGCCGGCTTGAGCGCCGTCCCGGTGGTGGCCACCGCCGTGCCCGGGGTCGACGCCATCGTCGTCGACGGCGATGTCGGNNACGCCATCGTCGTCGACGGCGAGACGGGCGTCGTCGTGGATCCTGACGATTTCGACGGCCTGGTGGGAGCCGTCGCCTCCCTTCTCGCCGATCCTTTCCGTCGTCAGACTATGGGGCGAGCCGCTCGCAAGCGGTGCTCAGAGCTGTTCAGTCTCGACGTGGTGGTAGCGGAATGGCGCGCTGCCCTCGTGCCCCTCCTGGCGACGCCATGACTCGCACAGGCACCTGCCCCGGAGCCCGCAGAGTCGGCGCCGTCGGCTGGGTTCACGTGGGCGCCACGGGGTCGGTCGAGGTGGAGCACTGGTCGTTCGACGACCTGACCGGAGACGTGTGTGCGGGATAGCCGGGGTCCTTGACCCCGGCCGGGTGACGTCCTCGGAAGAGCTGGCATGCCGCGCCTCGGCGATGGCGTCGGCGNNCGCCGATGATGTCCGCCGCCGGTCGGTTCGTTCTCAACTACAACGGGGAGATCTACAACTACCCGGCCCTGCGTCACCGGCTGGAGTCGGTGGGGGTCGCCGTGGGCGGCGGCTCTGACACCGAGGTCCTCCTCGGTGCCATCGAACAGTGGGGCCTCGACGACGCCCTGGACGCCTGCGAAGGCATGTTCGCCCTGTCGGTGTGGGACCGGACCCGGCACGAGCTCCATCTCGTGCGCGACCGACTGGGGGAGAAGCCGCTCTACTACGGGTGGGTCGGAGGTCACTTCGCCTTCGCCTCGGAGTTGAAGGCATTGCGGTGCTTGCCCGGCTTCACCGTCGAGCTCGATCGTGGATCGATTGCCATGTTCCTCCGACACAACTGCATCCCTGCACCACGCACCATCTACCGGGGCATCGCCAAACTCGAGCCGGGCCAGGTCGTCACGCTCGTAGCCGGCGACCGCCCCGGCTCGCCGCCCCNNTACCGCCCCGGCCTCGCACGTACTGGTCGGCACGCGAGGCCGTGGTCGCGGCGCAGTGCCGGCCGCTGTCGGGTGAGCTCGGCGAGTTGGCCGACCTCGTCGAGAACGTCCTGGATGACGCCGTGGCCGCCCGCATGGAGGCCGATGTCCCGGTGGGGGCGTTCCTGTCGGGCGGGGTGGACTCGAGTCTCATCGTCGCCCTCATGCAACAACACAGTCGACGACCGGTACGGACCTTCACCATCGGTTTCGCCGAGGAGGCCTTTGACGAGTCGAACGATGCGGCCGCGGTGGCATCGCATCTGGGCACGGAGCACACCGTCCTCAGGGTGGGCGAGGCCGAGGCCTTGGCCGTCATCCCCACGCTGGCCGACATCTGGGACGAGCCGTTCGGCGACAGCTCGCAGATTCCCACGTTGCTCGTCAGCCGGCTGGCGCGCTCGGAGGTCACGGTGTCGTTGTCGGGCGACGGGGGCGACGAGCTCTTCGCCGGGTACAACCGCCACGNNGACACTCGGCCGTCGTGCCCGGTGGCCTTCGCCGGCGGATCGGCGCCTCCATGGCCCGGGTGCCGCCGGGCGCGGTCGAGCAGACGGCGAGGCTCGGCCGTGTGCTGCCGCGGCGCTGGCAGGTGCGCAACCCGTCCGACAAGTTCGCCAAGCTCGGACGGGTCCTCGCCGCTGGCGGAGCGGGGGAGGCCTATCTGGCACTCGTCTCCCACTGGGACGACGCCGAATCGGTGGTGCTCGATGCGGGAGCCCTCGAGTCGTGGGCGTGGCCACCGACGACGTGGCCCGCCCTTGGGGGTGTGACCGAGCAGGTCTTGTGGCTCGATCTCGTCGGCTATCTTCCCGATGACATCCTCACGAAGCTCGACCGGGCGGCCATGGCTGTCTCACTCGAGACCAGGGTCCCTTTTCTCGACCGCCAGGTCCTGGATGTGGCCTGGCGGCTGCCGTTGTCGAGCAAGCTCCAGGGCCGGGCGACGAAACGAGTTCTGCGTACGATCCTGCACCGTCACGTCCCGTCCGCCCTTGTCGACCGGCCCAAGATGGGCTTTGGGGTACCGGTCGGGGCGTGGTTGCGCGGCCCGTTGCGGCCGTGGGCCGAAGATCTCGTTTCCCGTCGTCGTCTCGAGCACGACGGCCTTCTCGACCCTGACGCTGTTCGGCGCGCCTGGGAGGCGCACCAGAGCGGGCGGCGCGACCTCGGTTACGCTCTGTGGGATGTGCTCATGCTCCAGTCCTGGCTGGACCGGTGGATGACCTCACCGTAAAGACCCCCGGACAGCGCCGGTCGGCGGATCAGATCCGCCGCGCAACGTATTTCGCACGTAAGGCATGGGCGACATCGATAGACCTGAGGTTCCGCCGCCTGGCATCGACGTACGGCCTCCCCGACGGGAGCAATCGGGTGTACTGCTACCACATCCGCAAGACCGGGGGCACGAGTCTTACCCGCAGTTTTCTGGCCGTCGGTGGAGAGGATCCCGCCCGCGTCCATGCTCGGATCGGCGCCAATGACCTCCACCGCACGGTCAGCGGTGGCTATGGGTTCGTCGCCTTCGACCGAGAGCTACTGGCGCGCGGCCGCTACTTCTACGGTTGGGCGCACCGGGCCGCACACCGTCAGCCGCTCCCTCCGGGAACCTTCACCGTCACGATCCTGCGAGATCCGGTCGACCGGATCCGGTCGTATTTCGACTACCTGCTGGTGGGTGACCGACCCGGTATGCCGCACGCGGTGTCGGAGGGGGAGCGGCGCCTGGCCAGCGGGGGCTTCACCTCATTCCTCGATCAGCTGGAGGCGAATGCGCTGTTACGCCAGGTCTTCATGTTCTCGGCCAAGTTTGACGTGGGGGAGGCGGCACAGCGGATCGCCGCCTGCTCCTGCGTGATGTTCACAGAGGAATACGACGCCGGCGTGTTGGCATTGGGAGAACGGTTGGGACTCACTCTGCAAGCCCGACGCGAACGGGTGACCGGAAGCAGAACTCCGCTGTCGCCCGGTGAACACGATCGGCTCCGCGAAGTCCTCGAGCCTGAGTACGAACTACTGCGTCAGCTGCGCGCCGCCGGTATCGGTCTTGGGGAAGCGAGCAACGATGACGGGGCGCAAGCTGGTGGTCAGCCGCTGGACGTCGGGGAGTAGTCGATCAGCCACTTCTCCTTGGCCGCCTCGAGTTCGTGCTGGTCGTACCACCGACGGGTGCTTTTTGGATCGGGCCACGGACGAGGGCGCACTCCTATGTTGGGCTCTTCACCGCGCAAGTTGTTCACGCGTGGCCAGTCCTGCGTGTACACAGCGTCGAGCGACTCGAAACGTCGCTGGATCGTTCGGTTGCCGACGGCGTCATTGAACGCGTTGCGGGCCAATCCACCGCACATCAGTTCCATGCGGGAGCGGGTGAAGGATTCCTCGCGGTAGGTGATGTGGTGGGTCACGATGCCGCCCACGGGCTCGTACAGAGGTTGACGCGTCCGCATCGACACGGTGTGGAATCCGGCACCGGAGACGACGAACGGCCCCTCCCGATCGAACCGTTGTAGGGGGTGCTTCCAGTGGGGCTGGGCGCACCGGGGGACGAAGTCCGAGGTGAATTGCTCGCACAGGGGCTGGAAGTCGATGGGGTGGAAGCCGGGGATGTACTCGGGCTTGGCGGTCGGGAGGTGGTTGTAGTACGTGCTCCCCACCACGCGGAAGCGCCGATCCAAGCGGCGCAGGTAGTCGGCGATGGTGAGACCGGCCGGGCCTTCGGGGAACTCGTCGGCGTCCAGCCACAGCCACCAGATGTGCGATGCGCCCGAAGAGAACGAGACCCGGGCCACCACCGCGTTCATGAGCAGGATCCTGACTCGCTCCTCGTAAGCGTCGGTGGCGAAGGACTCGGCCAACGTGGCCCCGGCGGCCATGGCCCGATCGACCGTCTCATCCGTGCTGGCATTGTCCACCAGGAAGACCGCTTCGACGCCCTGGGCGAAGGCGTTGCGCACGGTCGCTTCCACGATGTCCTCCTCCATCCATGTGCCGAGGACGGCGAAGAATCGGAAGTCCTCGAGAGGCTGCGCCTCGGGGGGGTTGGCCTCGGGCAGAATGCGCCCCTTGGCCTGGGACCGCAACACCCGCCGGGCCCATCGACGCTTACGCCGGAGCAGGCCCTGTCGCACGACCGGTATCGGGTTCGCCCACAGGCGACGGGTCATCTCAAGAGAGCTCCCATGTGGCCGGCACATAGACCGGTGAGAGCACCATGACTCCTTGGGGCGTCGGGACGGGGGTGGGCCCGAAGACGTCGAAGGCGCCGACGGGTTTCCACGTTTGCGCCGCGGCCAAGTCGGTGGACCCTTCCAGAGCGAGCCATACGTAGTAGCGACCCTTGGGGAGAGGGAGGTTCTGCAGCTGGCACCGCAGCTCGAAATCGCCTCCCGGGAATGCGGAATGGTGCATGGCCACGAAGACGGGCACGGCCGTACCTTCGGAGACGCCGACGTAAAAACGCGCCCGGCCACCTTCCGGCGCACTCAGCACCAATCGGATCTGGACCTCCTCGCCCGAAAGGGCCATGCCGTCGCCCGGTCCGGTGACCTCGACCTTGAGCACGCGTAGGGATGACGTCGTCGACGATGACGTCATGGCCGCTTGTTCCTCGACCGACGCTCGATATTGGCCCAGCACGGCGCGGGTGGGGCCTGCGGCCCTGACGATGGCCTCGGTCAGCCACATGGCGCGCTCGCACATGGCCTCGACGGCGGCGAGGTCATGGGACACGAACAGAAGGGTGGTGCCGCTGGCCACGACCTCACTGATGCGGGTAAGGCATTTCTGCTGGAAGTTGGCGTCACCGACGGCCAGGACCTCGTCGACGAGCAGGATGTCGGCGTCGAGGTGGGAGGCGATGGAGAAGCCCAAACGGACCTGCATACCGCTCGAGTAGTACTTCACCTGGCGGTCGATGGCGTCGGTGACCTCGGCGAACTCGGCGATGGTATCGAAGCGCGCGTTGATCTGGCGGCGCGACAGACCGAGGAGGCTGCCGAACATGTAGATGTTCTCCCTACCGCTCAGCGTCGGGTTGATGCCCCCTCGGACCTCGAGCAGGGCGCCGACGCGTCCGTGGATCTCGCAGCGCCCGGCCGTCTGGTACATGCAGCGGCTGATCACTTTGAGCAGGGTCGACTTGCCCGAGCCGTTGATGCCGATCAGGCCCAGCGTCGCACCCGGCTCGAGCGTGAGGTTTATGTCCTTCAGCACCCATCGGTAGGAGCGCGTCGCGCCCCGCAGACGACGGCCGATCTTGGCCAGCTGGTCGGTGATATGCGGTCTGCCCCGATCGGCGCGGAAGCGTTTCCAGACGTGCTCGACGATGATCGTGCCGTCAGCTGATGTCGGCAAAGTTCACCTCGAGTCGCTTGAAGAGACGGTACCCAACGACGAAGTACACAGACGCGCTGATGGCCGCCAGACCGAGCAGCGGCCAATCGGGAGGCAGGCCCTGCAGCGCGGTACGCCGGACGTTGTCTATGACAGGACCAAGGGGATTGAAGACTGAGTAGTACGGCCGAAAGTCGAAGTGGTGAAAGGGGCCCCACGTGATGTTGCGGAGTTTGGACAGCGGCCAGATGATGGGCGTGGCGAACAGCCCGAGCGACATTATCAGGGCCATGATCTGTACGACGTCGCGGACATAGACGACGACCGCCGACATGAGAAGCATCAGGCCGATCCCGAACAACACTTCGACGGCGATGAAGACCGGCACCCACAAGGTACCGAGCTTGGGGGTGAAGCCATTGGCGATGAGGAGGATCGTGAGCGGTATGAAGCTGATCCCGGTGTACAGCGTCTGCTCCAGCATTTGCGACAGTGGGAAGAGTTCGCGCGGGAAGCTGGTCTTTTGGAGCAGGGTCAGGTTCCCGACCATCGAGTTTCCGCCCGCCGTGACCGAACCGGCGAAGAATCCCCAACACATGAGCCCGACGAAGGAGTAGAGAATGTACGGGACGCCGGGTATCTTGAACGATTTGATATGACTGAAGATGAGCGTGAAGAGCACGACCGTCAGCACGGGAGAGAGGAGGGCCCAGAACATTCCCAAGGCCGCCTGCTTGTAACTGGCCCGGATGTCGCGCTCGGCCAAGGCGACCGCGATCTCCCTCCGGGCCCACATGGCCCAGATCGCCGGAAAGAGTTGGACGCGGTGGCTGTAGAACGAGTCGGGTGGGGGCTCGCTGGCGACGGTGGCCGGATCGGTGATCACCAGACCCTCATCCACGCCCCCGCCGACCGAGGCAGGATCAATAGGCAAGCGGGACCCCCCGGACCTCTTGGCGTCGGAGGTGGCACGGCCCGCTCCGCCCAGTGGTAAATCGCTGCCCCCGTCTCATACCGTCGCTCATATTACCGCAAGTCCTCGGCGCTCCGGGCCTCTGGGAGTGCCCACATGGTCACGATGGGAGGCGGCGTCGGACGTCGAGCTACCGGCCCTGCGAGCCGGCGTCGCCAGCCGACCAGCGGCGTCGGGCGGCCTCCAGATCCCTAGCGTCGTACCAACGGAGCACCGACCGCATGTCGGTCCAGGGCTCGGGATGGACGCCGCGTAGGCGCCCTTTTCTGTGCAGACTGTCGACATCCTGCCATCGGTGCGCATAGACGGCGTCGAGGGACTCGAAGCGCTTCTGCATGTCGGTGTTACCAATTATCTCGTTGTGGTCGTTGCGCGACGTCGCGCACAAGAGTTCCAGTCGGGCGCGGGTGAATGCCTCCTCTCNNCTAGTGAATGCCTCCTCTCGGTATTGGATGTGGTGGGTCACGATCCCTCCCCGCGGCTCCCACAGTCGCTCCCCCGTACGCAGGGAGGCCGAGTGAAACCCGCCCAGAGCCATGAGGAAGGCCCCTTCGCTGTCGAAGCGTTGCAGAGGATGCTTCCAGTGGGTTTGACCACAATGGCGCGCTCGTTCGGGCCAGAAACGCTCGCACAGGGGTTGAAAGTCGAGGGGGTGGTATCCGGGGAGGTAGGCGGGGTTGTCACCGGGGAAGTGGTTGTAGTACGTGCTACCGACGAGGCGGAAGCGGCGGTCCAGGGAGCGGAGGTAGTCGGCGACGGTCAGACCGCCCGGGCCCTCGGGGAACTCGTCGGCGTCGAGCCAGAGCCACCAGATGTGCGGGGCACCCGACGCCAACGAGACCCGGGCCACGACAGCGTTCATGAGGAGGATCCGCACGCGCTCTTGGTACTGCGTCGTGGCGAAGGATTCGGCCACAGTGGCACCGGCGGCGACCGCCCGTTCGACCGTGGCATCGGTGCTGGCATTGTCCACTACGTAGACGGCCTCGACCCCCTGGGTGAAGGCGTTGCGGACCGTGGCCTCCACGATGTCCTCCTCCATCCACGTGCCGAGCACGGCGAACAAGCGCAGGTCGGGCAGGGTCTGAGGTGACGAGGGGTTGGGCTGGGTCCCCACCGACCCTTCCAGCGGGCGACGCAAAAGGCGCCGCCCGGCCCGGCGCAGGGGTCGCCGCAGGGTACGCCGGTAGAGGCGCGTGAGTCGTCCGGTCACGGGCAGCACGGTACCGGTGGCGACGGGGGCCCCGCACCTCGACGGAGCCTGGCTCTGGAAGAATCAGCGTCATGAGGGTCCGGCGCATCGTGGTTCGCGAGGGCCGCTTCGTGCGCCGGGCCGTGCGCCACCCGACGGTGGTGGCGCGTCGATGGCGGCGTATCACTTCGGCTCAAAAGTTGTTCGTCGAACGTAATCACGACATAGACAACACGCTGCTGCTGATGGGAAGCGGGCGCAGCGGATCGACGTGGTTGTCGGAGGTACTGGTCGAGGCCTTCTCCTGCCGGCTCATCTTCGAGCCCCTTCGGCGGGACCGGGTGCGTTTGTCCCGGGGCGTGGCCTGGGGGAGCTACGCCGACCCCGGTGACGACGATCCCGAGCTCCGGCGGGTGATGGGGCGCATCCTGACCGGCCGTATACGCAACCCGTTGGTCGACTCCCTGAACACGCACCGGTTTCCGCGGCGCCGGCTGGTGAAGGAGATCAGGGCCACCAACCTTCTGCCGTGGATCCACGCTCAGTTTCCCGAGGTGCCCGTCATCTACCTGCTGCGCCACCCGGTCGCCGCCTCCTGGTCGGCCACGCAGCTCGAGTGGAAGCCGTTCTTCGGTGAGTTCCTTGGTCAGGACCGGCTCATGGAGGGTCCTCTCGCCCCCTTCGCCGACGTCATCACACGGCATCGCGCTGATGCCGATCTCTTTCACCGGCACGTACTGCGCTGGTGCATGGAGAACTCGGTCCCGATCGGTCAGCTCGCCCCGGGGTCCGTCCACGTCGTCTTCTACGAAGACTTGGTGGAAGATCCGTACGGGGAGCTGCGCCGTCTGGCGGAGTATCTCAGGCGCTTCGGGAGGGGGCGATGGAATTTCGATCCCACGACCCGGCTGACCGTGGACCGTCCCTCGCGTGCCAATTACCGCCAGACGCCGGTGATGTCGGCCAGCCAACGCCTGGAGTCGTGGGTGGGCGTCGTGCCCCCACCGAGCGTTGAGCGGGCCGTCGCCCTCCTGCGGGAGTTCGGACTCGATCGTATCTATGGGACCTCGCTGCGCCCTTGCGTGGCCGCTGACGGCGTGCTGCAGGGTGGCACCGGGCTCCCTCAAGCCGAGGCGCCGGCCAGCCCTGCCGGCGGTGAGTCGTCGAATTCGAGGTAGAACCCGTCATCGTCGGACAAGCGGCGGAAGACCTCCTCTTCCAGTTGAGCGAGCCGGCGGCCCCGCTCGGTGGTGGTCAGTCCAAGGTAGTGGCGGTGCTCGAGCCGGAGCCGGACGGTCTTCACGGCGGCCGCGGTGAGGCGGCCGACGTGGCCGGGTCGTAGCCGGCGCAGCGCCCCTGGGTCGCCGGCCAGTTGTGCCCGTAGGGTGCCGAGGCTCGGGTTCTCATCGGACGGACGCAAGGACCGCCCGGCCGCCGCCTTCGTTTCGTAGCGGCTGGCCCAGTCGACGCGTTCCACCTTCGCCGCCTGGAAGCCTCCGCCATGGTGGTAAATGCGGTGGTCATAGACACCGAACCAGACCGGGTGCGGGTTGTGGGTGTTCGTGCGCAGCAGGGGCAGCCATTCGACGTTGTTCTGGCGCAGTTTGTACAGCAGGTGTCCGCCGGTGTCGGCGACTTCTCTCCCTGCGGAGTTGATCCAGGTGCCGCCGGGGCGCCAGTCGCCCTCGATGTCCTGCCAGAATCCGACGGTCGTGGCACAGAACGAGGGGTGGGGCTGGCAGTCCCCCAGGTTCTCGTCCCTGCGGATGGCCGCCAACTTGACGTTGCGGAGGGTGTCATCAAGCCACCGGGAGAGTGGTTGAACGGGGAACGCGTCGCCGTCGAGGAAGATGAGCGTGTCGTCGCGGTCCGAGCTCTGCGCGATCAGGTCGGCCAGTTCGTTCAGCTTCGAGGCGTGGCCACCCTGGAGGTCGGCGGCGAAATGGAATCGCTGCCACAGGTCGGGGTCGTCTATCCCGTTCAGAGAGGCGAAAATCCGGTAGGGAACGTCGATGGCGCGTGACAGGTAGTGGAGCTGGGCGTCGATCCATTTGGCCGTCTGCCAGTGGACGGTGGCGATGTTGATCATGATTCACGTCCGCGCAGTCGGCCCACGGCGGTGGCCAGCCGGTAGGCGCGCGAGGTCGTCAATGAGCGGTGCGCCCGGCCGAGCATGTCGAGGTCGAGGCGCATGGCTAAGACGTCGCCTACCCAGTCGGGCTCGAGCCCGAGATCGGGAGATGGCCATGCATGATGGGGCCCGTCCATTGAGCGAAGAATCTCGAGAATCCGGCGCTGGCTGCTGCCCAGCCCGTGAGCACCTTCGGTCGCCTTGTGCTGGTGTCTCAGTGAGCCGTCGACGGAATCTGCCGCCTGGTCGAGTGGGGCGGTGTCGACCGCGATGCCAACGAGTGCCAGGAAGGCGACGGCCTCCTCGCACCACTTCCTGGGATGGTCGAGCAGGCTCTGGAAGTCGCAGCACAAAGTGGGCAGGCCGTTCAAGTTTGCACACGCCGAGCGCACATATCTCTCCCATAGTGCCAGTCCCTCGGTGAGACTGAATTGATTGCGCGCCTGGAGGGATCGCGCCACCTCGATGGGATCTCGGTAAACGAGAACCGCCGCCGTGCCAGGCCCCAGCACGCTCTGCCAGAAGGGCAGCACGATGCAATTGCGGGGGTCCTTCCACGCCGCCGGCCGGTGGGGAAAGACGGCGTCGAAGCTGGCCGAGGCCTCGGCTCGCAGCTCGTCGAGTGAGTCGGCCCGCTCCCAGCCCGGCACCAGTGGCGGAGGCGCCGACCAGGTGCCCCCCACAGTGGTGAGCAACCGATCGTTCAGCCTCACGAGCGTCTTGGCCTCGAAGTGGCCCCGTTGGTTGGTCCGGGTGGGCGGAACCAGCTCGTCGGCCGACGGAGACTCGAGACCCAGCTCGTCCAGCACCGCGGCTGTCGCCGAGGTGCCGCTGCGGTGCATCCCGATCACGAAGACACATCCCGGTGGTGAGGTCCTTTGTTGTTCCATTGGAGTCCCACGCATGTCGCGACACGCCTCGCTCCAGCTGGCTGACCGGTCGACGCTGCTCCAGACAGTGTAGTCCGGCGGCCGCCTTGGCGCGACTCGAGCTGGCGCGGACCCGATGCTTGTGTTGTCTAGTGTTGACCAATGGTCCCGTCAGCGATCCGCCGTCTGACGGGTCGCAGCAAGCACCGTTCGGTGGGTCAGCGGGCGGCCCGCTACCCGTCATGCGAGTCCAACCCGGCACGTCCCGAGGTCGTGGCGGGGTCTCGTCTTTTCGCCGTGCTCGGCACGTGGATGGAGGAGGACATCGTCGAGGCCACGGTGCGAAACGCCTTCGCCCAGGGCGTCGAAGCGGTCTATCTGGTGGACAACGCCAGCACCGATGCCACGGTACCGCTCGCCGTGGGTGCCGGAGCCACGTTGGCGGAGTCCTACGGCACCGAGGTGTACGAGGAGCGGATCCGCATACTGCTCATGAACGCCGTCGTGGCCCGGGTCTCGCTGGCGTCCGGTGCGCCGCACATCTGGTGGCTCTGGCTCGACGCCGACGAGTTTCCGGAAGGGCCGCAGGGGGCGACGATCGCCGACTACGTAAGCGGGCTGGATCGACGCTTTCGGCTCGTAGGGAGTACGTATTACAACCATTTCCCCACCGGCACGCCGCAGTATGTCAGCGGCCTCCATCCCATCGACTTCCAACCGATGTGCGAGCAGTTCGTTCCCGAGCAACCTCGCTACTGTGATCAACCGCACTGGAAGCATCCGTTGCAGCGGTTCGATCGCCGGGGTCCGTTCCTCGGGAGCCTGCAGGGGTTCCACGGTGCCAACCTCCTCATGGGTGAGCAGGTGATCGAACCGGTGGGAGGCATCATCACCCACCACTTCCCGTACCGTGACGAGGTCGTGACCCGCAAGCGCATGGAACGCTTGTGCGGGGTACCCGATCGCAACGCGTACAACGAGGCCATAGGCAACAGCAGTATCAAGAAGCACTTCGACACCTTGGACGCCGTCTACTCGCAGCAGTGGGACAAGGTGGACAACCTGCGGTCCCATGTCGTGCGGCACGGCGTGCACCTCGAAGCGTGGCCCGATCCGTCGAGTACGAAGCGCTGGTACGATGCCGTGCAGCTCGAGGAGGCCCGGGCGTCATGCGTCAAGGGACCACCGGTCCCTCCGTGACGATGGTCGCCTCGATGTCCCGGAGGATGTCGGAGTCGACCGACGGGTCGAACTTACGGGCGAAGGCGGCACCGGACTGTTGGATAGCGCCCAGATCGTCGACCCGCAACACCATGTCCCCACGCCGTCGCTTGACGTTGTAAGGAATGACGTAGGTGAGAGGGGTATCGCTCAGCACGAGATCGGGCTGATTGCGCAGGACGGTGTGGAAGAACGACTGGTCCGGAATCCATGTCTGGCGGTACCACTCGATCACCGTGTCGTCGGCGTGCAGCAGCGCGTACGCCGCCCGGCGTCCGCATGCCACCCATTGCGGACCGGTGTAGATGTTCCAGCCCGGGGGAAGACGCCGGTGGCGCGGAAGGGCCAGGAAGAACCGGTCCCGTCGGATCGTATACTCGACCTTGAAAAGCGGTTGGCAGTAGCGGCTCACCCTCCTGGCCAACTCAATGGCGCCGTGGGCCACGCCCCGGGCCGGAGGAAGCTCCCGCCAGCGGTACGAGTAGCGCACGAAGTTCACGTCGCCGGCGGTGGGGCGCCGCCCGAAGGAGGGTCTGCGGTCCACCACTAGGGCCGGGACGAGGCCGTCGATCCGTGCCGTTTGCAGATCACGTTCCCAGCGAGCCAGGTCGACGACGGGACGGTCCTCACC
>PKWD01000258.1 GCA_003131945.1 Acidimicrobiaceae bacterium | reverse complement strand
TGATCACGATGCCGAACTCGAGCGGGTCCTCCACCGCCTTCAGGGCGATGGTGGCCAAGGCGCCTTTGGCGTCGTGGTAGTCGACGACCATGGTGAGGTCGATGTCGGTGAGGACGTCACCGGAGATGACGATGAACCGTTCGTCGAGCTCGTCGCGGGCGTTCAGCACCGACCCGGCCGTGCCCAGTGGGGTCGCCTCGGTGGCGTAGACCATGCGGACCCCGAACTCCGAGCCGTCACCGAAGTAGCTGCGGATGGCGTTGGCCATGAACGCCACCGTGACCACGATGTCCTCGAAGCCGTGCTGGCGCAGCAGGNNGACGTGCTCCATCATGGGCCGGTTGGCCATGGGCAGCATCGGCTTCGGCTGGTTCGAGGTGAGCGGGCGTAAGCGGGTGCCTTCGCCACCCGCCATGATCAGCGCTTTCACGGGAGCATCAGAACCAGAACCTACCCTCCGGGGGGGGCCGGTACACCCTGGCCCCCGGTACCTGAGGCCCCGGTGGCGCCTCCGTCCCGGCGTCCGCCGCGGCCGCGCGCCAGAGCGCGCCGGGCCACCGGCACATAGGACGCCGCCGCCATCCAGGCGAAGGTCAAAGCGGGAATGGCGCACACCCAGGCGAAGACGGTCACCGGAGTGTGCCAGGAGACGTGGCCGTAGCCGAAGAGGAACGAGGGGTAGGCCACCATGAGCCCGAACGTCCCCGCCTTGCCCAGCCACAGGACGTCGATCCGTTCGGCCCCGAGGGCGGCCAGGAGGAGCACGGCGCCCGAGACGAGCACCTCCCGGGCCAGTGTGGCCACCCCGAACCAGAGGGGGACGGCCCTGTGGATGGTGACGGCGATGACGGCCGTGCCCACGAGGATCCGGTCGGCCGTGGGGTCGAGCACCTTGCCCAGCGTCGACACCTGATGCCAGCGCCGGGCCACGTAGCCGTCGACCCAGTCGGTGACCCCGAGAACGGCCAGGAGGATGGCGGCATCGGTCTGGCGGTGGGCCCCGAAGAGCAGCCACAGGAACAGCGGCACGCAGGCCAGACGGACGGCGGTGATGAGGTTGGGGACGGTGAGGATGCCGTCGAGCGAATCGGCGCCCTGTTCGATCGCCGCCGCGTCCTCGGCCATCACACCTCGGAGTCTACGGGCGCCGTCGGTGCATCCCCCGGACCGCCTCCGCCCCCTGGTCTCCGTCGGGGGACGGCGGCCGGTGTGGTACTCATGGGTCGTGCCCCGATTCGAACCCTTCGCCGGACTCCGCTACGACACGGCCATCCCTCTCGACCGGGTCATCGCCCCGCCCTACGACATCGTCGACGCCGAGGAGCGGGCCCGGCTGGCCGACCGCCATCTGGCCAACGCCATCCACGTCGAGCTCCCGGTCGACGACCCCCGGACGGGCCTCGACCGCTACCAGTCGGCCGCCGCTTACCTGGCCCGCTGGATCCAAGAGGGGATCCTCCAGCGTGAGGCGGCCCCGGCCTTCTACGCCTACCGCATGACGGAGCCCTCCGGAAGAACCACGACCGGCGTCATCGGCGCCCTGGCCACCGACCCCACCGGAGAAGACGTCCTCCCCCACGAGCAGACGATGCCGAAGGACACGACCGATCGCCTCGACCTGCTGCGCGCCTGTCGGGCCAACCTCTCGCCCATCTGGGGCCTGTCGCTCAGCCCCGGGGTGTCCAAGACCTACCAGCCCGACGGGCCGCCGACGGCCGAGGCGACCGACGACGACGGGGTCGGTCACGCCCTGTGGGTCCTCGACGACAGGTCAGTCACCGACGCCATCTCCGCCGGTGTGGGCGGCGCGCCGCTCGTGATCGCCGACGGACATCACCGCTACCACACGGCCCTCGCTTACCAGGCCGAGCGCCTCGCCGCCGGGGATGTCACCGGTGGATGGGACTCGATCATGGCCCTGGTGGTCGAGCTCAGCGAGGACCAGCTGTCGGTGGGCCCTATCCACCGCACGCTGTCGGGCATCCCGGCCGATCTCGATCTGACCGAGACCTTCGCCCAGTGGTTCGACACGGTCCACGTCGGTCCGGCCGAGCCCACCCTGGTCGACGCCGTGGCCGACTCCGATGCCCTGGCTCTGGTGACGACGAGCGGTCTCTGGTTGCTGACCCCGCGCGAGGAGACCTACGAGGAGGCGGGGTCCGACCTCGACTCCAGCCTGATCGCCCTCGTCGTCGACAAGATCCCCGCAGTGACGACGACCTACCACCATGACTGGCACTCGGCCATCGACTCGGTCAAAGCGGGCGAGGCCGACGCCGCCGTCCTCATCCGCCCGGTGACGGTGGCCCAGATCGGTGAATGGGCCCACGCCCACCGGCGCATGCCGCCCAAGAGCACCTACTTCCACCCCAAACCGCGCACCGGGATGGTGTTCCGCCCCCTCGACTGACGGGGCCCTACGAAGGACCTGAGGAACAGGGGCGGTGCGGCGACCCCCCGGTCGCAGCGGGCCGGCTACGGCCAATGCGCCGCACACGCCCCGTTCCTTACCCCCCTTATGGGCATCGAACCGGCCTGCCGGCTCAGGTTCGTCGCCCGTAGTCCTATCGGCGGTCCGGACCCCGCCATTGAGCAGGGTGACTGTGGGTGGGAATCATCGGGGCGTGGTCGTGCTCAGGCCCAGTGGGAATCAGGCCCAGTGGGAATCAGGCCCAGTGGGAATCAGGCCCAGTGTGAATCAGGCCCAGTGTGAATCAGGCCCAGGGCGAATCAGGCGGGGACGGTCCAGGTCCCACCCGAGGCGAGCAACTCGGTGAGGTCACCCGGCCCCTTGCGCTCCTGGGCCTCGAGCAGCTGGCGGCCCATGGCGGCGCCGTACTCGGTGCGCTGCACGGCCCGGAAGACACCGATGGGAGTGGGCTCGTAGGGCCCTCGGGCCAGACGGCTCAGCTGGAAGGCCAGGCCCGGGTCGTCGCGGTGCTCGTCGTGCACCAGGAGGGCGTCCTCGCCCACGTCGGCCACCTCGACCAGCCGGAGACGGCCGTCGGGATCGAGGACGACCCCGTGCTGGAGATCGGAACCGAAGCGGATGGGCTGGCCGTGGACGATGGGAATCAACTGATCGGGACGGGCGTCCTTGGCCGTGATCTTCTCGAAGGCCCCGTCGTTGAAGACATTGCAGTTCTGGTAGATCTCGACGAAGGCGGCGCCCTGATGGGCGTGAGCCCGGCGGAAGGTCTCCTGCATGTGCTTGCGGTCCATGTCGTGGGTGCGGGCCACGAAGGTGGCCTCGGCTCCGAGGGCCAGGCTGATCGGGTTGAACGGCGTCTCCAGCGACCCGAAGGGCGTCGACTTCGTGACCTTGCCCTGCTCCGAGGTCGGTGAGTACTGGCCCTTGGTCAAGCCGTAGATCTGATTGTTGAACAGAAGGATCGTGATGTTGACGTTGCGCCGCAGCGCATGGATGAGGTGGTTGCCGCCGATCGACAGGGCGTCGCCGTCACCGGTGACCACCCAGACGTCGAGATCGGGACG
>PKWD01000423.1 GCA_003131945.1 Acidimicrobiaceae bacterium | reverse complement strand
CGACACCGTGGCCCTCGAAGGCCGGTTCGGTCTTGGTGTGGAGCAAGACGATGCCGCCGTGCGTGCGCTCGTAGGTGGCGTAGCCGGCCAGAACGCCGTCGCCCCTCGCCTCGTAGCGCTGCAGGGCCTTGTTGTCAGAGATCTGGACGGTCCGCGGCTGGTCGGCCATGGTCCTCCCGTCGACGTCGTGGTGCCGATACGCCGCTGAGCCTACGGCGCTCACCGAGCGGACGGGCCGGTGTGCCCGATGGGTGGGTCTCTGTGCCAACATGCACCCCAGGACCGCTGACCGCGTCGGCCGACGCCGGAGGAGGAAAACAGATGAGCCCGAGACCCCGTGGCGCGATGATCCCGCGCCCTCCGAAGCTCGATGAGATGACTCATTTGCAGTGGGCCGGCTTTCTGGTGGGCAACGTGATCATGGCCGTGGTGGGGACGGTGGTGGCCCTGATCGTGTTGACGATCATCGTCGGACTGGCCGACGGCCACTGAGGCCGGGTCGGTCGGCAACGTCGACGTCCGGTCGACGCCCGCCGGCCGACGACGACGCTCGGGCCCACGAGGGTCACGAGTGGGCCGGCCTGGAGGTCGGTAAGTCGGATCAGTCGGGATCGGGACGGACGGAGCCGTCGCGTGCAAAGTGGGAGGCGACGAAGAGCTTCCCGTCGACCCGCACGGGCTGGAGGCGGGCGACGATGGGGATGATCTCGCCCTCGGCCGTCTCGGCCTCGGGGTAGAGACCGGGGTCCATCTCGCGGTCCCTCGGTTCGGCCAGATAGCCGCGCCGGTAGGCCTGGTGTCCCCATCGCTTCTTCTCGGGGACGAGCATCTCGACGAACTCGCCGGCGATGTCGGCGGTCTCCATTCCGAAGAACTCCTCGGCCGGCTTGTTCAGACCCAGGACGAGTCCCTGGAAGTCGACGATGACGACCATTTCCTCCCCGGCCGAGTACTCGGGCACGGCGGCGAGGACGTCGTCGGGGATCTCGAGGGAAGGCATCTCAGGCGAGCTCAAGGGTGGCAACTCCTTCGTGACGGTTGGCCGGGAGGTTGCATCGACGGTACCCGCTCACCGCGCCGGGCCCGGTCAGGACCATTAGATTCCCCGGGCATGGCCGCTCACTCCTTACCCTCCTATGACGAGCTCCCGGTCGCCCCGGGGATGCCGGCAGGGTCCTCGTGGGGGCTCTGGGGCGACTCGGACAGGTTCGGTTGCCTGAACCTCCTGACGCCGGAGCGGGTGCTGGCCGGGGCGGCCTGTGCCGTGAGGGGAGCCGTCTTCAATCTCAACCTGGAGATGGAGCTCCCGAGCCCGCCTCTGTTCGCCCGTTCGGCTTTCCAACACGTGATCCATGATTTCGCTGTCGGCCACGATGACGAACTCGTGGGGTGGAACACGCAGAGCTCGAGTCAGTGGGACGGCTTCCGTCACATGCGGCATCCGGTGTACGGGCACTACAACGGCGTGGCCGACGAGGACCACGGCATCGACTACTGGGCCCGTAGGGGCATCGTCGGTCGGGCTGTGCTGGCCGATGTGGCCCGGTGGCGGGAGTCGGTGGGACGGCCCATCGATCCGGCCTCGCCGACGGCGATCGAGATCGAGGACCTCATGGCCACCTTGGAGGCGCAAGCAGTGGAGATCGAGGTCGGTGACATCCTTCTTCTGCGGACCGGATGGATCGCCTGGTACCGCGGTCTCAGTGCCGAGGCTCGGGTCGAGTTGGCCGGAACGCCACATACTCCGGCCTGTGGGTTGCAGAGGGGTGTCGGTAGCGCCCGGGCGTTGTGGGATCTGCACATCGCCGCCATCGCCGCCGACAATCCGGCCCTCGAGGTCATGCCCTTCGGCTTCGGGAACAAAGACGAGGCGCGGCATTGGAAGCAAGATCCGGGACGGGCGGCGGAGACGATGTTGCACTTCAGCCTCCTCGGTCTCCTCGGCATTCCGATCGGGGAGTTCTTCGATCTCGACGGACTGGCGCAGGACTGTGCCGCTGACGGTCGCTATACCTGTCTGCTCACCTCGGCGCCGCTCAACCTGTCGGCCGGCGTCGCCTCTCCGCCCAACGCGCTGGCCATCAAGTAGATCCGGTCGGCGGATCAACGTTGTTCGACAGCGGTGCCAACGTCGGTTTGAGGCATCCGTCATTGCCATCCCCAATTGTTACGGTCAGGTGGATAAGGGCTGCCGAGAGGCTCTTTTTTACCGTTCCTCGCGCTGATGAGTCGTCTCCGACTTTTATCTTTTTCTTTCCCGCGATTACAGTCCATGGTTCTTAATTGCGAAAGCGGTATGGAAGGGGATACAAAGTGGCAAGGATTGAAGAAGTGACTGTCTCGCTCATCGATGATTTCGATGGTACCGAGGCGTCGGAGACGGTCAAGTTCTCCCTTGACGGCAAGAGCTACGAGATCGACCTGTCGAAGCCCAATGCAAACGAGCTTCGCCGTACGCTTCGACCGTATATCGACCGGTCGCGCACGGCGCGTCGGTCGACGGCTGCTCGCCGGGCCACCAAGGGTTCGTCAGGTCGAGGTCCGGCACGCCGATCCGAAGGATATGACCGGACAGAAGTGCGGGCCTGGGCCAAGGCCAACCGGATCAAGGTCGCTCCGCGGGGCCGGATCTCGAACGATGTCGTCGAGAAGTGGCGCAAGGCGGCAAAGTAAGGCGAACGACTAGTAACGGAGCCGACTGGTAACGGAGCCGACTAGTAACGGAGCCGACTGGTANNCTAGTAACGGAGCCGACTGGTAGCGGAAAACGACGACGGCAGAGCGGGCCCCCCGCCATGAGCGGGTGGGCCCGCCTCTAAGCCGTGGCGCTGTGGGCCGAGGTGTCGAACCTGGCTGAGACCACATGACCGGAGGTCTCGAGCCAGGAGATCAGATCGCTCGGCGCCATCGGCTTGGCCAGGAAGTACCCCTGAGCGTCGTCGCAACCGAGCTGGGTGAGTTGATCCCAGGTTTCGTGGTCTTCGACGCCT
>PKWD01000274.1 GCA_003131945.1 Acidimicrobiaceae bacterium | reverse complement strand
GAGGTCGTAGTCCTCGTGGACCGCAGGACCGACGCTCCGATCGAGGCGTAGGTGGAGAGAGTGTTCGGGAAGCTGGTGGCCGTCGCAGCCGACGAGGGCGGGATTGGTGAATTCGAAGCGCGCCGAGTGTTGCCAGACCGCTGCTCCGTTGAGCAGGATCGGCTGCTCACCGCCAAGCTTCAGCCGGTAGCCCGAGACGAGGCGGGTATCGGCAGCAAAGTAGCCCTGTTCCTTTGTGCTTGACATCTCGCCCGACAATTCACATACGACGACTTCGTCGTTGAAGTGAGTGGACACCACCGGTGGTCCGACTGATACCTCCACACGACCTTCCCTTCTTGTTGGCGCCTCGCTACCGAGGGCCTCAGACTATGAGCGGTCAATGTGCCTACCGGTAGCACCACCGCCGGCGGCACCCAGCCAACCATGCTTTAGCAGACAGAGAGCGGAATGTTCCGAAGGAACCGATTCCAGGAACGATGCCGTCGATTCATGCCTGGCGCTCGGTCTGTGCCCGTGCGACCCGCTCGGTCCGCAGCGCGCGTGGTCATCGCTCACGCAGCGACAGCGCTGCCTGTAGCAACGCAGCGTGGGTGAGGGCCTGGGGGTAGGGAGGTGGCCAGTTCATCGACCGCTGCAACCGCGTCCGGCATCACAGCACCTGTGAGATGCGTTCCGCGGTCGACTACGAGGCGATCCTGGCTCTGCGCGTCACAGAACAGACGGAGACGGCCGATGCTGCATGACACGCGTCCTACAGGATCGCCGGTGTCGCCCCGAACCCGATCCACTGGCATCAGACCAGGCGATGACAAGCTCAATGAACTGGCGGAAAGCCTTCAGGCTTTGGGACGGAAGCCCACCAGTTCGTGACGCGGAGTCAAATTAGCGGCGCCGTCCCGCCGAGGTCGTAAATGAGTTCGCAGTCGGTCACACGAGCCTCGGGTGTTGGACGGTGGGGGGCCAGCCGACCATCGTGAAACAGATGCGCGACCTGCATTGAGCGAAGCAACACGAGAGCGTCGGACAATAGGCGCCGATGGCAGCGCCACCAGAGGCTTTCGGCGCACATTACTGCTAGGGGGGTGGTGACGGCCAGCTCGACGAGAGCGTCGAGCCCCTCATGGAACTCGGCAGTACTCATGTGGTCGGCGTAAGCCCGAAATGCCTCGTGGCGTAGTGCAACATTGGGCGACGCTGGGTCGGGTCGGCGCCGACCGCCTAAGCGGCGATCCCATGAATAGCCGATCCCGGCTTCGGGCAGCCAGCGCTCCAGCTGCTCCTTCCCGTGTTGGGGGTTGCGCCGACTGCCAGGGTAGCTGCGCACGTCGACCACGTGCGCCACTCCTGCCTGGTGTAGTAGTTCCACCAGGTCAGTTTCAGGCAGCGTGCCGTGCCCGACGCTATACACGGTTGCCCGGTCGGTCACGTGTCGAACGTGCTCACGAGGTTGGGGGGTGGTTTCGGCATCGAAATCCGTACTGCCACAATCACGCAGATCGCTCCTTAAGAAGGCGTCGGGGGGCGCTGTTGTCCTACGTATCCGGCACCCATGAAGTCAGTGTACGTCGGACGCTGTTAGGCGAGGAGCAACTGCGGGCGGGAACGGAGGATGCGCTCAGCCTCCTCGCTGAACGAGCGGACGACCTCGGCCGCGGGCCGGATGCTGTTCACGAATCGAGTCGACTGCCCGTAGTACATGGCGCTCGTCTCGGGATCAGGTGTCTCGTCGGGGCCGTCCGCACTCGGCGCGGCCGACGCGGCTGTTTTCTCGCGCAGCTCCGCCTCGCGTTCGCTCCATTCGCTGGTGAAGCGGTTCCGGTGCATGCGCGCGCCGATTGGGATGGGCCACGGTAGTCCGGAGACGATGTCGTAGGCCCGGGTGAACACCGTGTCACCCCCGTCGCTCTCGACGATCAGGCGCTTGTGGATGTCGTGGACCTCGACCGCCTCCGGCGTGGCCAGGAAGGCGGTGCCCAGCCAGGCGCCGTCGGCGCCGACGGTGAGGGCGGCGGCCAGAGTCCGGCCGTCGGAAATTCCGCCGGCGGCCAGGACGGGGACATCGGGATAGCGGGCCACCACGCCGGCCAGGAACGGCAGCAGACCCATCGTCCCGGTATGGCCACCGGCCTCAGTGCCCTGAGCGACGAGGACGTCGGCGCCGCCAACTATGGCCAGCTCCGCGTCCTCGTACGTTTGGACCTGGCAAATCACCCGGGCGCCGGCGTCCTTGCACGGGCCGATCCAAGGCCCAGGATCGGCAAAGGAGAGTGCCACCGCTGCCGGACGCTCGGTCAGCGCGGCCTCGAACAGAGGCGCGGCGAACGGAAGGAAGTGGGTGATGAATCCCACGGTGAAGGGCCGCTCGGTGCTGGCACGGATGGTGGCGACCTCCGCCCGTATCCAATCGGGTCCCTTCGATGGATGGATACCCCCGAAGGAGCCCAGTCCCCCGGCGGCGGAGACGGCGGCCGCGAGCGTCCCGCCGCTGTGGAGGGCCATGGGCGCCGACATCACCGGGTGGGTCAAGCCGAACATTTGCGTGAACCTGGTGCGGAGCATGGCCGGACGCTACAAGAAGTGCCGGTACCCCGGCGCCGAATACTCCCGCTCTGCCACAGATCGTCGGCACCGTGCGGCAACTTCTTCGGGTTCACGCAACCGGGCCCGATTCAAAGAGCCATGCGCGAAGTGTCGTGTTGGTGGCCTCATGGGTTTCCTACTCTGCGTCCATCGGGGGCAACGCTGTCCTTGGGGGCCGGGGTGGACGCACACGGACGCAGCACACTCCACAGCCCGGGCGGCGGCCATGGGGGACGAGCGTTGGAGAGCGCTGCTTCAGCGCTTCGATGAGGTCACAACCAGTCTTGCCGATCGTTTCGGCGGAAAGGTCGTGAAGAGCACCGGCGACGGCCATCTGGCTACATTCGAAGGTCGGACCCACGCCATTCGCTGTGCGGAGGCACTGCGGAGCGACACGGAGTCCCTGGACATCGAGATCCGTACTGGAGTTCACACTGGAGAGTGCGAGCTGATGGGCGACGATATCGGCGGTATCGCCGTACACATCGCGGCTCGGATCATGTCGCAAGCGGCCCCCGGTGAGATCCTCGTTTCAAGCTCGCTTCGTGACCTCGTCGTCGGCTCGGGGATTGGCTTCGAGGACAGGGGTTCGCACGAGCTGAAAGGTGTGCCCGGGCATTGGCAGCTCCTTGCCGTCGACCCCAACGGCGCACAACCAGGATCGGCCGAGGCGACGCTCGTCTCCCTCCCCACACCCGCAACACGAAGCACGATGCGGCGCTCCGACCGGGCTGTCGTCTCAATGGCCCGCCGCACTCCATGGCTACTCCGAGGTGTTGCACGTCTCGCGCCGTCGGGTGGTGGCAGCTGACACCCTGCGGCGCACAGAAAGCTCCTGACCGCTCAGGATTGCCGGCTCCCGATCGGGGAGTACAGGGGCGCCGACTACGAGCAGGCCGATCGGTATCGCTCCGGGACGGACCTGAACAGCGGACGCCCACTCAGGCGAATGACCTGCGGGGCCGGCTGCACGCCCGATCATCCGATCTGAGTGTTATTACTGCAGGGCCCGCAACGGCGAGACGGATCGGGGTCTGAAGCGGTGACCTGGAGATCGGCCCGGCGTAAGAGAGAACACCGATGACCCGTCGCCCCTTCGTCGCCCGGCGGTGCGAGACCAAAGTATTGCGGCGGTCTGTACCCAGCCTGTACCCAGAGATACGGCACATGGGGGACACTGGTGGCACTCAGTGACACAAGATGGTGTATGAATAGTCGCAGGTCAGACGACGAAGACGCTGGTTAGAGTGGCCCTGCTCTCGAGTGAGGCCACAGATTCCTAAACCGAGTCAGCGCAGGTTCGATTCCTGCCGGGGGCGCAAAAGTCCAGGAGACGCGCTGGATGTGCCTGATTCATAGCTCGAGATAACGAAGCCTCTTACATCACGGGCCGGTGAAATACACATGTCACCGTATCGCCCAGTTATCCGTGCCTTCGGCTTCTGTTCGCGGGTTGCCCCGAATGGCACGAGTGGCGTACCTCTAGATTCCTGGCCGCCGAATATTTGGGGCCAACCGCAGGTCCTTGAATGACTGTCCGTAAGAGGATCCCCTTGGGGGCACTGCGAGTTGGCGTGGCGGGTCCAACTGCTAACGCCACGCTAACCCGCCCACTCCGGCCCTTCGGGGGCTAGGGGCCAGCCCGGTAGTCTGATTGCCGGTGCGGATTGTCCTGATGCCCTGGACGGGCGGCGTTTAGATGGCCGAACACTTCCGGACGATGGCCTTTTTGATCGACACCGAGCGATTGTCATTGCGACTACGCACGAAGGATGACGCTGAGTGCAACCTCGAACTCCTTCGTGAGCACGAGGGTGGCATGGCGCTGTCGATCGGTCAAGTTGAGCAGCGAATGGTCGAGCAGAACGAACAAGCGCAAGTAGATGGCTTCGGACTACTGGGTGTTCGGCGCCAGTACGAGACCAACCCGATTGGGTATTGCGGACTAATCATTGGTCGGGGAACCTTCGAGGAACCAGAAATCGCCTATGAGGTCCTCCCCCAATTCCGAGGCCAGGGCTACGCCACGGAGGCCGCTGGAGCTGTGATCGAAGCCGCTTTTGCGACGGGCAGGGAGCGCTTATGGTCGACAGTCGGCAGCTGGAATGCACCGTCGTTCCGAGTCCTTGAAAAGAATGGGTTTCACGCACATCACAGCAGCTGCGACGAGCGGGGCGAATTCGTCTACATGGTTCGGAACGCAGCAAAGTCATGAGTCCCAAACTGCCCCTATCGCCGGGCCGTAGTCATCTCGTAGATCGTCTTCGTTTGCTCCAGTTCACCCGCCGCCAGCGGGCGCCTCGGGGACACTATGGCCCCGATTCGCAGCTTGTCGTAGCGTTTACGGCGTGGACGCGGATGAGACGCATGCGCTCGGCTACGAGCGGGTCGACGACGATCCGAATGTCTCGATCCTCCTCGGAACGATGGAGGCCACCGGGCGGTGGGAAGCCACCCTTCGACTTCGCGCATGGGAACGCAAGCAGCTGAACCTCGCGCCCGGTCAGCGGCTCCTCGACGTCGGCTGCGGCCTGGGCGATGCAGCCCTCGCCCTGGCTGACGATCTCGGAAGCGATGGAGAGATAGTGGGCATTGACGCCTCGGCGGAGATGATCGCAGGTGCCAGATCGCGCGCGCACACAGCGAGGTGCCGAGTCCGATTCACCATCGG
>PKWD01000129.1 GCA_003131945.1 Acidimicrobiaceae bacterium | reverse complement strand
GCGTGCGGCGGCTCGCCCTCGGCGTCTAAGACCGTGACAAACCCCACTGCACCGCTCACCACCACCGAGCCGGCGACGGCGGCGACGACGGCCACGGCGGCACCGACGGCCAGGATCCGGCGCTGGCGTTGGCGGTGGCGCACGAGGGCCGAGACCCTGCCCGGGAGAGACTCCTGCAGGTCGAATTGGGGGGCTTGGCGGAGAAACTCCCGCTTGAGCCGGTCACCGCCGTCGTCGTGCTCAGGCATTGTCGCTCCCTTGCAGCTCGGTCCGCAGAGTGGCGAGAGCCCGGGCCAACCGGGACTTGACCGTCCCCGGCGCCACCCCGAGCAGCCCGGCGATCTCCGCTTCCGGCATGTCCTCGAGGTAGCGCAGCACCACGGCGACCCGTTGAGGAGTGGGGAGGGCGGTGAGAGCTCGACCCAGATCGAGCTGGAACCAGAGACCCTCGTCGGCCCCAGGTGCCGACGGCGGTGGCGCCGCTCGTTCGTCGTGACGAAAGACGACCAACCAGTGGCGTCGCTCTTTGGCCGCCAGGTTGACCAAAGCCCGTCGGAGGTAGGGCAGCAGGCTGTCGATCCGCCCGGCCGACCATTTGGGCCACGCCGCTGCGAACGCCTCGGCCACGAGGTCTTCGGCCCGGGTCCGGTCTCCGCACAGGTAGAAGGCGAGGCGAGCGAGCCGGGGCCCGTGCTCGATCATGGCGGCCCCGAAGGCGTGGTCCCGGTCTAGGGCCGTACTGGCTCTCGGTCCTGTCGAATCCGCTCGCACCCCTTCCATCCTCCCCGCCGGGTAGGTGACAGCCCTCACATCCGAACTAGACCCCTCAGCCCGCCTATCGGTTCCCATGCGCCATCGGGAAGTCGCCGGATAACCATCATGGACGGTCGCCCGTGTCGGGGCGCCTCTGCCGGCGGCGTTATCGTGCCCGCCATGGATCACGGGGCCATGGACGGGGTCCGCCAGGCAGACCCCGGTGACAGGGGGGCGGTGACCGCCTCGGTGTCCGCCGCTTTCGCCGACGATCCGGCATGGTCCTTTCTCCATGGTGACGATTACCACCGACTGGCCCCCCACTTCGCCGGCGCCCTGTTCGACCTCCGGGTCGACGCCGGAGACGTGTGGGTCACCGGTGACAGGGCGACGGCGGCGCTGTGGGAACCGCCCGTCGGCCAACGGGTGTCATCGTCGCCGTCCGAGCGGGTGTGGGGCGCGTACCGTGCCCTAGCCGGCGAGCCGGCGTGGGAGCGGCTGACCGAATACGAGCGTGCCGTCGACGCCGCCCGACCGAGCACGCCGTACTGGTACCTGGGGGTGCTGGCCACCCGCCCCGACCGTCAAGGAACCGGTCTGGCCACCTCTGTGATCGCCCCCATCCTCGAGAAAGCCGACGGCGACGGCATCGCCTGCTGCCTGGAGACGTCGACCCTCGCCAACAAGGCCTTCTACGAGCGCCGAGGTTTCACCGAGGCGACGGAGGTGCACATCGCATCGGGACCGCCGACCTGGTGGTTGCGTCGAGCTCCCCGCTGACACACCGGGCGGACGTCACCGGCCCCCACGACTCGGGGTCTGCGGGCCCGGGGGGTGCTGAACGGGGCCGGCAAACGTCAGCGTGATGGCGGCACCGTCGAAAAGGTCGCGCCACTGTTGTCCGAGATCATGCAGACGCTGCCGAATCGAGGCGATCTCCTGCGCCGACCGCTGGGCGAGGGGCTCGCATCCGAGGTCGGATCCGAGCAGGTTCTCCGGTGGCGTGCCGCTCGATGCCGAGTCCAGACGGGCCACCGTGATGGCGCCGACCTGTTCGGTCCGCATACCCGTGGGGCCGAGCAGGGCCACCGCCTCTTCTGCCTGCATGAGGTCGGAGAAGTCGACACCGGGCTGTTCGACGAGGGGTCGTCCGTGGCGTACGAGCGTCGCCTGATTGTCGATGAGCGTGACGTCGGCGCCGGCGTCGACCATCCCCCAGAAGCTGTTCACGATGCCGAGACCGTCTTCCACCACGAGGTGAATCAGGTCGTGGGGAAGTCGGTCGCCGTAGCTCGGGAAATCCCAGAAGATCGATGTCCCGTCCTGGCGCGTCACATAGATGCGATCACGTCGTTCCCGGTGGCGCACGAACGCCACGGTCAGGGCCATCGCCGGTCAGGCCTCGACCACGATCTCGACCTCGTCGCCGTCAACCACCCCGAGGGCGTCCCTCAGCTTCACCGGGGCGGCTATTTCCAGGATCTCACGACCGTGGTGCCCGGTTCCGGCCTCGTTCTGGTCGGTCCTGACGATGAAGACGCGGTGGCCACCGATGATGCTCGGCACCAGGTTCATGCCCACCCTTCCGCCGTAGTCGCCCGGCTCCAGCCGTAGCCGACGGGCCGGGAGCCGGTACTCGTGGCGCAAGACCACGTTGAGGCTTCCGGGGAAGAGTCGCACGCCGGTCACGCGCTGGTAGAGGTCGGCGTACCGCACCATCCAGCCGGCGAGGTCTCCACGCCCAGTGGCCACCCTGCCCCGAAGGCGTTGCACGGATCCAGACTACGAGTGGTGTAGCCACGCCACCACGTCAGGCGGAGCCATGTGCCCGACACGGGCCTCGTAGTGGGCCAGTTCGTCGGGTGTGAGCACCTCGCGGCCGGCACCCGATGAACCCCGACGAAAGAACTGCGAGCGATCCTTCAAGATGTCGGCCGGATCGGGCGCTGTCAACACGGCGTTGACGCGCATCTCCTCAAACCCGGCGGCCCGCACCATCACCGGCCACAGGGAGTCCGGGACCGTGATACCGAGCGCCGCCGCCAGCCGGCGCATTTCGCCTTCGAGGTCGCCGGAGAGGCTGTCGTAGTGCACGAGCACGATGTTCGGCTGGCGGCGCCGAGTCCAGGCGTCAGACGCATGCCACAGCACCCCGGGCAGGGAGTCAAGCTGCTCGTGGCGGCTTCCGTCCCAGTCGATCCACGAGAGCAGCCACTCATGCAGGGCCGGGCGAGGGGGTGGAGGCTCACGGGGCTCGGGTTGGCCGGTGAGCTGTCGGAGACGCGTACGGTCGATGTTGTCACCCTGGTGGTAGAGCGACACAGCCATGTCGAGCGGGTGCCGGACGACGACGATGTAGGTGGCGCGTCGGTCCAGGGGTATCCCGTCGAGCGGGGTGTGTGTCTTGATGAACCGTCGATGGTCCTGGGCCTCCAGCCGGGCCACCACGTTTTGGCGTGGGGTACCCAACCAGTCCAACCACGGCGAGAGCCGCCCGAGCGGTTCCGGCAGCTCGGTGGTCTGGAGCACGAGGAGGGCGCAGATCATCTGCATCCACGTCGTGCCGCTCTTGGACCGGGTGCTGATCACTATGTCCCCCGGCCGGAACGGGAACCCGAACCAGCGGGCGCTGTCTTCGTCCGGGGATTGGTAGCGAACGGGCGGCGGCATTGGTAGTCAGGGGCGCGGTGTCTGCGTCGCAGGCCCGGTTCCCCATCCCCCTTTCGATCCGTGCGTGCGGTTCTCCCGCACACGGCTTACCGACGATCTTCTAGACATGGTTACGCCGCCTTCGGGTAGCAAATGGTGC
>PKWD01000474.1:28187-29459 GCA_003131945.1 Acidimicrobiaceae bacterium | reverse complement strand
CGGTGATGCGCATGGCGCCGAAACCCAGTCGGTTGACAGTGAGGTCCCCTCCGATGTCGATGGTCCCGGCCCGGGCCGCGCTGGGGGATGTGTTCTGGCTCATGGCTCTTCTCCCTTCGTCTGTCTGAGCTGGACCTTACGCGGACTGCGGCGCGCGTGGTGCCGCGCGCNNGGCCAGGAGCTCGCCGAGCTCACAGTAAAGGGTGTCGTTCGGACTGGTCCGGCGCCACACCAACCCGATCGTCCGGGTCGGCACCGGGTCGGCGAAGGGGCGGGTGGTGAGCCCCGTCCCCGGTCGGGCCTCGAGGGCCACCGCGCTGGTCGGCAGGAGGGTCACACCCAGACCCGTCGCCACCATCTGGCACAGCGTCGGCATGCCCGTCGCCTGCATCTCCGCCGCGTGGGTGCCGACGAGCCGGCACACCGACAGGGCCTGGTCGCGCAGGCAGTGACCCTCCTCGAGGAGGATCACCGGCAGGTCGGCCACGACGCTCAGAGCAACCGGTCCCGTGCCGGCCAGCGGGTGGTTCTCGGGCAGGGCGAGGACGAAGGGGTCCTCGGCCAGAGGGACCTGCACGAGATCCTCGCCGGCCACCGGCAGGGCCAGCAGTCCGAGGTCGAGCCCGCCCTCACGCAGCATCCGGAGGATCTCCGACGTCTTCAATTCGTGGAGGTGAAGCTCGACGCCCCGGTGGGCGTTGGTGAGCACCGGGAGCAGCCCCGGCAGGAGGTAGGGCGCCATGGTCGGGATCACCCCCAGGGCGAGCGGGCCGCGCATCTCGCTGGGATCCAATCGGGCGGCGGCCACCAGCTCGTCCATGTCCCGCAGCACCCCCCGTGCCCGTTCGATCACCGTGGCCCCCACCGATGTGGGAAGGACCTGGCGGTTCCCCCTCTCGAAGAGGGTGACCCCGAGACGCCGTTCGAGCTCCCGGATCTGGGCCGAGAGGGCCGGCTGGCTCACGAAGCAGGCCTCCGCCGCCTTGCCGAAGTGCCGGTGGTCCTCCACCGCCACCAGGTAGGTGAGTTGTTGCAGGGTGGGCCGATCCATAACCACATCTTATCGGTTTCATCAGTTCAATCTCTTGGACTTATGACAAGGGTGGGAGCAGACTCGCTCTCATGACGACGAAGAAGATCCTCACCACCGAGTCAGGGGCCCCCGTGGCCGACAACCAGCGGTCCCAGACCGCCGGACCCTCGGGGCCCGTGCTGCTCCAGGACCAACACCTGACCGAGAAGCTGGCCCGCTTCAACCGCGAGCGCATCCCC
>PKWD01000474.1:0-28160 GCA_003131945.1 Acidimicrobiaceae bacterium | reverse complement strand
ACAACACGCCGGTCTTCTTCATCCGCGATCCCCTCAAGTTCCCCGACTTCATCCACTCCCAGAAGCCCGACCCCTTCACCAACCATCAGGAGCCCGACAACGTCTGGGACTTCTTCTCCCTGTCACCCGAGGCCACCCACATGTTCACCTGGCTCTTCGGTGACCGCGGCATACCCGCCTCGTACCGGCACATGAACGGCTACGGATCCCACACCTACCAGTGGGTCAACACCGCCGGCGAGCGCTTCTGGGTGAAGTACCACTGGCGTTGCGATCAGGGCATCCGCTTCCTCACCGGTGAGGAGGCCGTCGACCTGGCCGGGCTCAACCCCGAGTCCCACCAGCACGACCTCGTGACCGCCATCGAGACCGGAGACCTGCCCTCGTGGACACTGAAGGTCCAGATCATGCCCGAGGCCGACGCCGCCACCTACCGGATCAACCCCTTCGACCTCACCAAGGTCTGGCCCCACGGCGATTACCCCCTCATCGAGGTGGGACGTATGACCCTCGACCGCAACGCCGACAACTACTTCGCCGAGGTCGAGCAGGTGGCCTTCGACCCGGGGAACTTCGTCCCCGGCATCGGGCCCAGTCCCGACAAGATGCTCCAGGGCCGACTCTTCGCCTACGGCGACGCCCACCGCTACCGGCTCGGTATCAACCACACCCAGCTGCCCGTGAACTCGCCCCACGCCGCCCCCGTGGCCAACTACGGCCGTGACGGGGCCATGCGCTTCAACGACAACTCGAAGCGGGCCAAGAACTACGAGCCCAACAGCTTCGACGGTCCCGTCCAGAGCGACGAGCCGCTCTATGCCGGGCTCGACGTGGCCGGCACCTCGGGCAGCTACCAGTGGGACGACCGTGACGAGGACAACTTCAGCCAGGCCGGCGTGATGTACCGGATGATCCCCGAGGATTCCAAGCAGCGTCTGGTCGACGCCATCGCCGACGGTCTCTCCCAGGTCTCGAAGGACGACATCATCGAGCGCTCCATCTCCCACTTCCGGGCCGCCGACCCCGACTACGGCGCCCGCGTCGAGCAGGCCGTGAAGGCCCGGCGCAGCTGAGCAGCGGGCGGCCAGAGCCGCGGTCACGGCCGGCACAGGACGGCGGGTGTTGTTGTCGCCCCCTCCTCACTCAGTCTGAACGTTCGCCGGCGGGGTCGTCACGCAGCCGGGCGTACATCACGGCATCCCTCCATTGGCCGCGGACAAATCCTCTTCCCCGCAACACGCCCTCGGCGACGAACCCCGAATGCTCCAGCGCTCGTTGCTCGGCAATATTGTCCACCTCGGTGGTGGCCTCCAAGCGGTTGGCCAGCGTGGTGGCGAAGAGATGGTCCGCCAGCCGTCGCTGGGCCGACGTCCCCACCCCGTGCCCACGGTGTTCAGGGAAGAGCAGGATCCCGATCCGGAAGCAGCCACCCCGGGGGCCTGAGGTTTCGATCTGTGTCCAACTCACAATGCCGGCGAAGGCGCCGTCGGGGGCGGCAACGATCAGGAGCGAGGCCTCATCGCCCAGGTAGCCGTCTTCCTCCCAGCGTCGCCGCCGGCTCCGTGGGTCGCGAAACCCTCTCCACTCAAAAGGCTCGCTGACCGACGAATCGGTATCTATCCGTCCCAGATCCTCCAGGTCGCGCTCCTCCACGGGGCGGAGGCGGACCCTGTCGTTGTCCTTCATGGCTCGACCATCATGCCGCTTTCCTCGGAGACAGCGCCGCCGTGGCGCCCGAGGCGTGCGCTCTTTCGTTGGCCGAGGGGTGCCCGGTCGCTGACATGCGCCACCGCGTCTCATGACTCCATCATCTCGGTTCACGTCGGCTCCAATCTTGATAATGCCTACGCGGAGGCGACGCGCCGGGGCTACGAGATCGTCCACCCACTCACGGAAGAGCAATGACCTTCGACATCTCGCCGAGCAGGACATCTCGGAAGTCGCTCCCGGCCGACGGCATCGTCAGCGTCACCCCACTGCCGGCCGACCCGGGGGCCGTCACCGGTACCGGGGGAACGTCCTCTGTCCACGACGGCGTCGGTCGGCAGGGGCGAAGCCAACCGTCGTAGGGGGTGGGACGAACGGGGGTCCGGTGATGCTGACGGGGAAGGGCCTGCCGGACATCCTCGGACGCCCGTACGACAGTGGCGAACTCTCCGGCGTCGCCGCCGCTGTCGGGGTGGGTCTGCTTGACCCTCGACGAAAGGCGCGCTGGACCTCGCTGTAGGGGGAATCCTCCGGCACGCAGAGGACCACCCACGGGTGCCTTCCCGTCATGGCACATTCCTTTGGTACACCGGCGTCCGTGCCGGTCGCGCAGATCCGTCTGCGCTCCTACGAACGTCGGCGTGTTCCCCTCATGCCTTGAACCACAGCGGGGCAATGGGGAAGGGCGCCCGGTCGCTTCGCCGGACACCTTCCGACAAAAGCCTGGCGTGTTCTTGATAAAGCACCGATCCGTGAAGGACTCGCTCTGGTCAATGAGGGATTCGAGGTCACCTGAGGGCGTGCAGGTAGGCAGCGAGGCGGCCGGCGGCGTCCGGGACGAGATCAAAGAAGAGCGACGGCTCCACCAGCTCCAGTTCGAGGACGAGGGGCAGGCCGTCGGATCCGTCGACGAGGTCCACCCGTCCATATCCGGTCGACCCGAAGCGGGCGTCGACCGCCCGCATCACGCTCTCGGCCGCCGTGCGCTGGTCGTCTCTCGGTACGACCGCGGTGATGCTCTCTTGCTTCCAGAGCTCGTCGGTCACCCCGACATCGGCTCGGAGCAAAGCCGCCTTGCCGACGCCATGGCTGTAGAGACCATCGAAAAAGACGAGTGCTGTTTCACCTCCGGTGTCGACGGCGGCCTGGTAGGGCTGGACCATCACCGTGTGGCCGTCATCGTGCAGAGCGCGGACGTGGCGGTCGGCGGTGTCGACGGTCTGGGTCACGTAGCGGGCGGCGCCGATGCCGCCGCTGGCCACCGACGGCTTGATGACGTAGTCCTCCGACGGCGGGGTCCAGGCCGCACCGGGTGTCACCCACTCGGTGGGCACGACGGGGATCCCGTCGGCGGCCAGGTCGGCCAGATAGGTCTTGTCGCTGTTCCAGCGCAGGACCGGCGCCGGGTTCACCAGGCGAGTCACCGACTCCACGTCTTGCACCCAGGAAAGGAATGGCGCTCGGCGGGTGACGTAGCCCCAGGTGTAGATGGCGACGGTCACGTCGTACGCACCCCATTCGACGGCCGGGTCGTCCCAGAAGACCACGGAGGGCGCCATCCCGAGTGCCATGACGGCATCGCGTAGGTACGGCCACCCGTCGTCGAGGTCGGCGGCGACTTCGCTGGTGGCGAAGGCCACCCGGGGTGCGGGAGCGGTCACGACCCGAGTACTTCGCCGTTGACGATCAACGGGACGAGGGGGACCGCAGCGGCGTCGGCTCCGAAGTCGGGATCGACGCAGATGATGTGCTGCCCTCCGGACCACGGGAAATCACTGTGGCGCTTGTGCCGGTCGGCCGAGGCGCGGACAGTGGTACGCCTGGGCAGACCCTCGGCCCAGGTGTCGCTCGACCAACGCCTCGGACTGGCGTGGCCGTGGACCTGGCTGAAGGGAAGTTGTTCCATGTCCCACGAAGCGAGCAGCTCGCGCGGCGACGCCCAGGCCACACCGACGGGGAGGCGGGGTTTCACCCCGAGCATCTCGCCGGCGGCGAANNGCTGGCGACGTCCTCGACGGTGGGCGTGGCGGCGGCGATGTCGGGCTCGTCGGGCCGCCCGATGGCCACCCACTTCTGGCGGGTCAGACCGGCGTGGGTCACGAGCACGGGGCCGTACTCGACGGTGTCGAGGGCGACGGCCAATCGGGCCTGGTCGCTGTCGGCCCACCGGCGCAGGTCCGACCGGAGCCCCGAGGACAGCGACTCCTGCCAGAAGTCGGGACCGCCGAGGCCTTCCTGGGCCTCGTGGTTGCCGATGAGCTGGACCCACTGACCGGGTGATCCGGACAGCATGCGGTCGACGAGGGCCACCACGCCGGCGCTGTCGGGTCCTTTGTGGACGAGATCGCCGACCTGGATGATGACCAGATCGTCAGGGATGGTGCCCGTGGTGGTGTCGGCACCGATCTCCTGGAGACAGCGGCGCAGCGTCCAGGCGTGGCCGCCGACGTCACCGATGACGGCGATGCGGTGCGGTGCTGCGAGAGACGCCACGCACCGAAGCGTACGGGCCCCGCCCGTGCCAGGCTTAGTCCGTGGCCCGGGCGGACGTGTTCACCGCTCCTCTCGTCGCTCTCCCGGGTCAACCCGGCGACGTCGGGTGGCCGACGCGGTCGTGGCCCGAAGGGAGGCCACCGGTGTGGCGGNNCGTTTCGACGACACCGGGACTCTGGCCCACACCTACGCCGTCGTCGTGGTCCACGGTGGCCGGGTGGTCGGTGAGCGCTACGGCGGTCTAGAACCCCGAGGCGCGCCGACGGCGCCGGTGGGTCCCGACACGACGCTGCTGTCGTGGTCGATGGCCAAGTCGATGGTTTGATTTGGACAGGGTCATCAGCTCAGGTCAGACGCCGCTCAGGTCGTAGTCATAGCGCGACGGGCGCCTCGGCCAGTCGGTACCGGCGATTCCGGTCGACTCAGTCTGTGGATAACTGCGAAGCGAATTCGCTGGCATCGAAGTACTCGCGCCAGGCGGTGATGACCCCGTCGTGAACTTCAAAGACACCTGCAATCCGCAAGCCAGCCGTCTTCTCGCCGGACCTCCAGTAGTCGACCCGTTCGGTCATCACGACCGGACCATCAGCCACGAGGTTGCGAATGTCGGCGTCCACTTCGCCTCCAATGCCCATCATGGCGGCTAGCGAGGCGACGATGGCTATCCGCCCTTTGACCGGTTTGAGCGGCCCATTCTGGTACTCAGCATCGTCGCTGAAGTAGCGAGCCAGCGTGGTGGCATCTCCCGTCGGCCAGGCTGCCTTGCACGCTGCCATGAAGCCGCGCACGGCCTCCTCGGCGTTCGACGGTATGACCACGGCCTCAGTCTTGTTCAGAAGTCACGCACCTCGCCCATTCCCATGGCAGTCACCCTCCGACCATCTATGACCACCTCGTAGGCGCGAGCCAGGTCACGCGAAGCGGAGGGGTCTCCCCTTGTGCCAGGCTGAGCCCGTGGATCCCGGCGACGTGCTTTCGGCGCCGCTGGTCGCCCTGCCCGGGCAACCGCCCGCGGTCCCGTGGCCGACGCAGTCGTGGCCTCACGGCGATTCCCGCTCTGTCCCGGCCGCCCTTGGTCCGCTCCTGGACGAGGCCCTTGCTCTGGGCGGCCCGTTGGCCGGGACCTACGCCATCGTCGTGATCTCCGGTGGTCGACTGGTGGCCGAACGCTACGGCGGGCGCGATCCCCGTGACGAGAACGTGCCCGTCGGCCCGTCGACCACCCTTCTCTCTTGGTCGATGGCCAAGTCGATGCTCCACGGCGTCGTCGGCATCCTGGTCGGAGAGCGACGGTTGGACCTCGCCGCACCGGCGCCGGTCCCGCAGTGGTCGGGTGCCGGGGATCCCCGAGGGGCCATCACGGTCGAGCACCTGCTCGAGATGCGCGACGGGCTCGAGTTCGCCGAGGACTACGTCGATCGCGGTGTGTCGGATGTCATGGAGATGTTGTGGGGGACAGGGAGCGACGACGTCGCCTCCTATGCGGCCGACCACCGCCTGACCGCCGTCCCCGGGAGCCTCTTCCACTATTCGAGCGGGACGAGCAACATCGTCTCCGGGATCGTGGCCCGCCTCCTCGGCCCCGGCGAGCCCTACCGGCGGTTCCTTCTTCACCGCTTGTTCGGACCCATCGGAGCGACGTCGGCCGTGGCCGCCTTCGACGCCTCGGGGACCTGGGTGGCGTCGTCGACGCTGTATGCCACGGCGCGCGACTTCGCCCGCTTCGGGCTGCTCTACCTGCGCGACGGCGTGTGGGACGGGCGACGACTCCTTCCCGAAGGATGGGTGGACCACGGCCGTCTCCCGCGTTCGGTCGACCCCGACGATGCGATGATCCACGGCGCCCACTGGTGGGTGGTGGGCGACGAGTACGGGTCGTTCTGGGCGTCGGGCTACAGCGGACAGTCGATCACCGTGTGCCCCGCCCTCGACCTCGTCGTGGTCAGGCTGGGCGACACCCCGACGCAGCGCGGAGGCGAGTTGACCGGTTGGAGGGCCGACGTGGTGAGCGCCTTCGCCTGAGGAAGAAGGAGTGGACGCTCTCGCTCAGGGAAGCAGCAGCGTGGCCAGGCGCCGGGCGGTGACGCCGAGGCCGACGGCACCCATGACGGCGAGGTAGGCGGCGTGGCCGAGGATCGACCAGTTGAACAACCCGGCGTCGAGCCCCCGGATCATGGCCACCCCCTGGTACAGCGGTGTGCAGCGAACGACGACCTGGAGCCAGCCCGGATAGACCGACAGGGGATAGAAGGTGGCCGAGAAGAGGAACANNACCGGGAAGAACGTCCCGGAGAACAAGAACAACGGGATGAGGGCGAGAGAGACCTTGTCGAAGTCCTGCCAGCTGCGCATGAAGGAGGTGGCCGCCATCCCGACACCGGCGAAGGCGAAGCTGATGAGGATGGCGGCGGGGTAGCAGAGGACCGCCCAAGGCGTGAGGTCGTAGCCGAAGCCGGTCATGGCCAGCAGGAAGGCGGCCGAGTAGATCGACCCGCGCAGAAGGGCCCAGGCGAGCTCGCCCAGGGCGATGTCGGTCGGCGCCAGGGGGGTCGACAGCATGGCGTCGTAGGTCTTGGCGATCTTCAGCTTGAAGAAGATGTTGAAGGTCGAGTCGAACATGGCGCCGTTCATGGCCGAGGAGGCCAGGAGCCCGGGCGCCACGTAGGCGGTGTAAGCGACAGTGTGGCCGCCGAGGGGCAGGGCACCGACGAGCTTGTTCAAGCCCACACCGATGGACAGGAGATAGAAGAACGGCTCGAAGAAGCCGGAGACGAAGAAGATCCAGCCGCGCCGGTAGACGAGGATGTTGCGTTCCACGATCCGACGGGCCCGGCGTCCGCTCAGGAAGATGGAGGGCGTGACGCGCAGGGGTATGGCGGCCGAACTCACGTGACGAGCCGGCGACGGAAGCTGTGGCGGGCCAAAGCGAAGCCGAGCACGGTCAGAGCGACGAGATAGGCGACGTGGGCCATGTCGGGGCCGGCGTCCAAGTGTCCGAGGGTGAGGGCCCGACACAGCGCCACCCCGTGGTAGAGGGGCGTGGCCTCGGCCGCGATCTGGAGCCAGCCGGGCAACTGGGTGATGGGGAAGAAGGTCCCGGAGAAGAGAAAGAGAGGAATGAGGCCGAAGCGGTAGAGAGCCGAGAACCCGGCGTCGTTCACCTGGGTGGCGGAGAAGGCGGCGATCGGTGCGGCGAAGGCGGTACCGGTGAGCACCCCGGCGGGGATGGCCAGAAGGGCGAAGGGGGAGTGGACGGTGCCGAACAGGGCCATGATCCCCAGGTAGATCGTGGACACCAGCGTCAGGCGCAGCGCGATCCAGGCCAGGTGCCCGATGAGGACGTCGACGACGCCGAGCGGTGTGGCCAACATGGCGAAGTAGGTCCGCATCCATTTGATGGCGCCCATGACCGGGTACATGGCCTCGTTGCCACCGATCTGCATGGCGGTGGCGGCCATGAGGCCGGGGGCGAGGAAGTCGATGTACTTCACACCGCCGACGGTGTGGGCGTGGTGGTTCACGAGCGAGCCGAGCCCGACCCCGATGGCCGACAGATAGAGGACGGGATAGAGGAAGCTGGTGGTGATCGAACCGCGCCAGGTCCGCTTGTACTGGTAGAGCCAGTAGGACAGCGACCGGGCCCAGGGGGGCGTGGCCGGGCGCCGTCGCCTGGCGCCCCCCGAGGCGGTATCGGTGGCCGGAGCTCGTGTGTGGGCGGGAAGGGTCATTCGACCAGGGACCGGCCGGTCAGGTGGAGAAAGACATCTTCCAGGGTGGAGCGACGCACGAGGGAGCTCTCGGGGTGGCAGCCGGTCCGGTGGACAGCGGCCAGGGTGCCGTCGCCGTCGTCGGTGTAGAGCAGCAGACGGTCGGGGAGCACCTCGAGCCGTTCCACCAGGCCGTTGAGCTTGTCGGCGTTCTGCTCGTTCTCGCCGGGACTGAAGCGGAGCTCGACCACCTCCCGGGTCGAATAGCGGGCGATGAGGGCGGGCGGGGTGTCCTCGGCCGCCACCCGGCCGCGATCCATGACGGCCAGGCGGTCGCAGAGCTGTTCGGCTTCGTCCATGTAGTGGGTGGTGATAACGAGGGTCACCCCTTGGAGCTTCAGCCGGTAGAGCCGGTCCCAGAGAAGGTGGCGGGCCTGGGGGTCGAGGCCGGTGGTCGGTTCGTCGAGGATGAGGAGCTCGGGTTCGGAGACGAGAGCGCGGGCGATGGTCAGTCGGCGCTTCATGCCGCCGGACAAGGGCTCGACCTTGTCGTGGGCCCGGTCCGACAGCTGGGAGAACTCGAGCAGGGCCTCGGCCCGTTGGCGGATGACCTTCTTGGGCAGGTCGAAGTAGCGGCCGTAGATCATGAGGTTGTCGAGGACGGTGAGCTCGAGATCGAGGGTGTCCTCCTGGGGGACGAGGCCGATGCGGGAGCGGATGCGGGCGCCGTCGGTGGCCGGGTCCATGCCGAGGACACGGAGCTCGCCCTCGGACACGGGCGACATGCAGGCGATCATCCTCATGGTCGAGGTCTTGCCGGCGCCGTTCGGACCGAGGAGTCCGTAGGACTCGCCCTGGGCGATCTCGAAGTCGATGCCGTCGACGGCCACGAAGTCCTCGAAGCGCTTGACGAGGCCGCGCGCCGTCACCATCGGTTCGCCGGCGCGCAGGGTGGATCCGGCTGGGGGCCGGGGGTCGGATCCGGGCATCGTGCCAACCTACCTGCCGGTTGTGGCGCTCCCGGAAGGCTCAGGAAGCCCCGAGGGAGTCCCGGTAGGCCTGTCGGCGTTGTCGCTGCGGGGTGAGGCTGCAGTCGGCGCAACGGACGGCGCCGGGGAGGCGGTCGAAGAGACAGCAGTTCGTCCGTTCCCAGAACCAGCCCCGTCGTCCGGCCTGTTCGATTTCGACGAAGGAGCCGAGGCCGCGAAGCGTCGGCGGGGCCAGTGCGAAGAACCGCTCACCGAGGGGTGCGACGAAGGGGCCGAGGCATCCCTCCATGGTGCGGAAGGCGGTGGCGGCCGAGGCGGCCACGTTCCCCCACAGCAGTCGTTGGCCCACGGGGACGCCGATGCCGGTGCGGACCGACTCGATGAGCGGTCGCAGGTGCATGTCGATGGCATGGTCGACGACGAATCGGAAAGCGTCGGTGATGGTGTCGGAGTCGGCGGGCAAGGCGGCCACGGCGTCGGCCGGATCGAGCATCATCACGGCGGGTCGGGTGAAGGCCAGCTGCGAGGGCCAGTGCCGCACCAGCCCGATGGCCATGGAGGAGGCCGATGCGTCGGGGACGACGCCGGAGGCGGTGAGACAGGCCACGGTGAGGGTCAGCACCCGGTAGGAGTAACCCTGGACGAAAACGGAGGCGGCCACCACGGGATCGTCGGTTCCGACCCCGTGCCCGGTCGAAGAGATGATGCGCCCGAGCCACGGCGGATCGTCGATCAACGCCCCGCAGGACATCCACTCTCCCTCGGCCGCAACGAGTCGCTCGGGGGCCGTCGGCCCTCCTGGTGCCGCCCACCCGTCGGGTTCGATCTCGGCCGTGAGGTAGGGGACGAGGGCGGCGACGCGCGCCAAGGCACCGGCCAGTACGGCGACCGCCGGCTCCCCCTCGACCAGTCTGGACACGGGATCGTTTCTATACCCGGGATGTCTGGCAGGGCGGTGGATGACGCGCGAGAGTGAGACATGGCAGACGTCGTGGATTTCAACAAGGCGATCATCGAGGAGTTCCGGGCCAACGGTGGCAAGCTCGGCGGCAATTTCGAGGGTGCGCCGATGCTCCTGCTCCACACCACCGGAGCGAAGTCGGGAAAGGAGCGGGTCAATCCCATGATGTACCGGGACGTCGGTGACGAGTTGGCCGTTTTCGCCTCCAAGGCGGGAGCTCCGACCAATCCGGACTGGTACCACAACCTTCTCGCCCATCCCGAGACGACGGCGGAGATCGGGACGGACACGGTGTCGGTCGTGGCCCGGGAGGCCAAGGGCGACGAGCGGACGAAGATCTGGGAAGCCCAGAAGAAGGACTATCCCGGATTCGCCGAGTACGAGGCGGGCACGACGCGCCAGATCCCGGTCGTGATCCTCGAGCGCAAAGGCTGAGCCGCTCAGGTCCTCATGCGCCGAGGGTCCTCATCGGTTGAGGGCGCGTTCGACCGAGAGGACGACGAGCTCCTCGGCGACGGCCAGGGCTTCGGTCGTGCGTTGGGCACGGCAGAGCACGAAGGCACCTTCGAGGGCGGCGATGATGCCGATCGCCAGCGCGCGGGCCTCCGCCTCGTCCAGACCCCGTGCCACCAATCGTGGCGTGAAGGCGGAGATCCAGGAGTCGAAGACGTCGGCGCAGGCGAGACGCAGCGACTCACTGCTGCTCGAAATCTCGAGGGCCACGGTGGCGATGGGGCAGGCGTCGGCGTAGTCGGTCTGGCGCAGGTGTGCGGCGGCGCCGGAGAAGGAGGCGCGCACGGCCGTGGTCAGGTCCGGCTCGGGGTCGAAGACGGCCGGGAGCAGCTCGAGGTAGAGGGCGCCCGACAAGCGGATGGCCTCGGCCGCCAGCTCCTCCTTGCCGCCCGGGAAGAAGTGGTAGAGGGAACCGAAGGGCGCCTGGGCGGCGGCCACGATCTGTTTGACGCCGGTGGCGGCGTAACCCTGGTGCCGGATCAGCTCGGCGCCGGCCTCCACGATCCGTTGTCTGGTGTCGGCCACCGCGTCCCCCGTTCCTGGCCGGCCGTCGATTTTGCTCTCCGAACCCGGCTCCCCTACCCTATCGCTAGAGCGATCTATCTAGTCAAAGGACGGGGCGATGATCTCGTGGCTGGCCAAGAAGCTGATCTCCAGGGATCTCGAGAGACTGCGGGCGGGGGACTACCGACCGTTGCTGCGCCGGGACGCCGAGGACGTCCGGTTCCGTTTCCCGGGAGCCAGCTCGTGGGCCACCGAGATCCAGGGTAAGGAGCAACTCGAACGCTGGCTCCAGCGGTTCGTGCTGATCGGCATCCAGATCTACGCCGACGAGGTCGTGGCCAGCGGTCCGCCGTGGAGCATGACGGTCTGTATCCGGGGCACGGACCACCTGAAGTCACCGACCGGCGAGACCATCTACGAGAACCGGTACGTGCTGTGGGGCCGGATGGCCTGGGGTCGGCTGAAGGAGTACGAAGCCTACGAAGACACCCAGGCCAGCAAAGCCCTCGACGAGTACCTCGTGCTCCACGGGTTGCCCGGCGCCATGACCGGATCGTCCTGAGGCGAGACCGCCGGCGTTCCCTACACGTGGTGCAGGGCGGACGGCACTCGGATCGGCGTCGCCCCTGACGGCGGCTGTTCGCCGTCGCCGTCGCCGTCGCCGACGGCGTGTCTCTCGTCCGGAGTGGCGGCCGCCGAGGTCCCCGTGGCGCGCAGGTGCGACCGCAATGACAGGACGCCGATCGCGGCCAGGGCGACGATCCCCTCGGGCCAGAGAACGAGCCCGAGGGGAAGCACGCCGGCGGCCATCATCACGCTGAGCACGATGACACCGAGGCGCTCCGAGCGCCGATGCAGGCCAGCGCAGCAGAGCAGCGCCACGGCCCAGGCCAGATACCAGGGCTCGGGGGTGGGGGTGGTCACCGCCAATACTGCGAACCCCCATCCGAGAGCCACGATCCATCCGCCGGATCGCCTCACCGTGAGCACCAACACCACGGCGACGGCCGTACCCACCATCTCGATGGCGTCCACCGGCCAGCCGGACGCGGCACCGAAGAATTGCGCCCCCAGGGACCAGGGCCCCGGGACCCAGGCGTAGGAGAGCACGGAGTGCACCCATCCGAATCCTCCGCCGAGTCCCAGCCCGCTCACGGCCAGGACGCCGCCGACGGCCCCGGTGGCGGCGAGAGCCCCTTTGGCCCGCTGGCGCCACTGGATTCCCCATGCCCACCAGGCCAATGCCCCGACGGCAAGGAGGGCGTTGGGCTTCACCGCCACGCCGATGGCGCAGACGACGATCCCCCACGAGCGGTTCCCCGACAGGGCCAGGGCGATCCCGGCCACCACGAGGCCGAGCATGAGAGCGTCGTTGTGAATGCCGCCGACGAGAATGATCAGCACGGCCGGGTTGGCCACCCCCGCCACCAGTGCCCTGGTGGCGTTTCCTCCGCGCAGAGAGATAATGCGTCGCACGCCCCACGCGCAGAGCAGCAGGCCGATGACGGCCGATACCCGCCAGCACTCGGCCGCCACCCAGGGCCGGCCCCCCGAGATCTTCACGAAGAAGGCCGACAGGTCGATGGCGCCAGGCCCGTAGAGCGGCGGGCGCGCCGCCCACTTGGTGTCGACCCCCAACGTCCACACGGAGTGCCCGAGAAGTATGGAAGGCCGGTAGCCGCCGAAGCCGTCGAGCACCATCTTCCCCTCGGCCCCGTAGTGCCAGACGTCCTGACTGGCCAAAGGGGCGGCGAAGAGCAGAGGTGCCACCCAGGCACCGACGACCCAGGAGAGTCGACGGATGCTCAGATCCGCCATGGCCCGGGTCCGGCGCCAGATGGCGAACCAGCTCAGACCAAGAAGGCCCACTCCGGCCACCACGGCCAGGGTGACGAGAAGGTGTCCGGGACCCACCCCGGGACCCTGGTCCGCCACCGTGGCCCAACCGGGCACCGTCGGGCCCTCCCAACCGGCCGCCGCCCCCCGGTGGGCCAATGGCCAGAGGCCAGCCGCATGCGGACCGAGCGGAGATCCGGGAAGGTCACTGGCCAGGGCCAGAAGAGCGGAACCGGCCGCCCCCCACAGCGCCGGCATCAGAAAGGGCCAGGTCCGGGGCCTTTCACCTTGGCCCGGTGCTCTCGCTGTCCTGCTCGGATTACCGGCCACCTTTAGGTATCGCCGCCCCGTGGCCGGTTCTTGACCCTCAGGTGAATGGTTCTCCCTGGGTCGTGAGATCGATGTCCGGTCTCCTGAAAGCCACAGGGTCGCCGGGTCGGCGGGATACGGTCTGCGGAGAAGGTGCGATGTGACGGGGCCCCACGTCCCCGTTCCCCTGTCCGCAGGCGATCGGGAAGGCGACGCATTGGCGGTAATGGCCGAGGCGTTCAAGGGCCGGAGACGGGCGCTAAAGACATCGCTGGAGCACCAGTGGCGGCCCGTCATCATGCCGGCCCTCGTGCTGTGGGCTCTGGCCACGGTGCTCTCGTGCTCGATCCTGCATCCCTTCGATGTCGCCGAGTACGAGTTCTATGCGCACGCCGCACTCCAGGCGCCACTGCTGCACCGCTTGCCCGTCGAATACCCCGCCCCCGCTCTCTTGGTCTTCTTGGCGCCGTTTCTCTTGCCCTTCTCCTACCCGTGGGCCTTCGCCGTGCTGGCCGGAATCGTGATGGTGGTGCTCGTCGCCAGCTATAGGGGTTCCGGGGTCAGCGGCATGGACATGGCCGCCGCCCGTCGACTCATCGTCTATCTGGCGGTGGGCGCCGTCATTCTCGTCACCGGCCGCTATGACATATTCGCCGCCGCCGCCACCTTCTGGTCGGTCCGCGCGGTTCGCCAGGGCCGGTGGTCGGCCGCCTGGACGTGGAGCTGCATCGGCTTTGTCCTCAAGCTTTTTCCGGCGATCTTCTGGCCCGCACTGCTCATCGCCGAGTGGCGACGACAGGGCCGATTCCCGGTTCGACGCCTGGCATGGATGGTGGCGTCNNGCCGACGCCGCTCTCAATCCGCTGCATTACTACCTGCGACGGCCGAACGAGGTCGAGAGTATTCCGGCCGGTCTGTCGCTGCTGGTCGACTGGCACCATTCGCAATGGATCTCCAGTTTCCACGACGTCAACGTGGTGAACGGCGCCGGTCACCCCATCTCCGTGGTGCTCGAGATCCTGGCGGCGGCCGGGTGCCTGTGGATCTGGCGTGCGCAGCTCCGGGACAGGCTCCCCATAGAAGCCGTGTGCCTGGCCACTCTCACTCTGGCTGTCCTCGGTGGGAAGGTGCTGTCCCCGCAGTACCTCATGTGGTTGATGCCGCTGTGGGCTCTCTACCCGATCAGGCCCACCTGGCTGTCGGCCGCCCTCGTGAACGTCGTCATCATCCCCTATATAACGTCGGTCCAGCACTACAGCTATGTGCCGTCCTTCCCCCTCGAAGTGAGCGCCACCCTGGCTTTCCTGGCCCGTGACCTTCTCGTGGCCTGGGGCACGTGGACGTGGCTGCGATCGGTGATGGGCGAACGACAATCGTCACCGGCGAGTGCCGGTGCCCGTGCCCCGTGACACCGCAAAGCCTGGCGACCAGGGTTATGGGGTGACGCCCGGTCCCGGGTCGGTACTGGTGGCGGTCAAGTTGTAAGTCAGACCGATGGGCGCCACGAGGCCCTGGGTGCTCAAAGCCAGGGAGACGGAGACGGTCGTGGGGGAGGCGCACGACGGTGCGCAGTTGACGATGATGTTGACGTCGCCGTTGACAGGTGGGCCCTGGGTCAGGGTCGTGCCTGTGCCGCACAGAGGAGCGGTGTTGACCTGGAGGAGCGGCGAGGCTTGGGCGACAGCGGTTTCGATGGGGACGGGAAGGCCGGATTCGCAAGATCCATTGGCGCCCGGCGTCACGAGCGAGGTCTCGATCGACGCCATACGCGACCCTGCTGTGGCACCGTTGTGCATGGCGGAGTTCTGGTACGCCAGAAAGCATCCCGCGATCAGACCGAATATCAGTATGAAGACCACGGGGGCGACCAGCGCGAACTCGACGAGAGTCGCACCCGTCTCGTCACCACGGTGGCTGGGCGGGCGTCCGTAGGGTGCCATCATCCGATGAGTGACAGGTTGGTGGCGCCGGGCAACGTGTACGGCTCACCGAGAATCGTGATGTCGGTGGCCCCGTCGGTGTTGAAGTCGTCGACGATGGCGGTGCCGTCGAGAGTCACCGATCCAGCGGACTGCATCGGTCCGTTGGTCCAGCCGGCTCCGAAGCCGGTCTGGAGGGTGCCGCCGGCGTAGAAGGGGATGCCACCGCCTACTCCGTCCCAGTAGTCGAGGGGGGCGCTGGCCCCGTAGCCCGGCAGCGACGCGTTGTACACGACACCGTTGATGGCGATGGTGGCGGCGTCACCGGCCTCGGCGTCGAAGCCGTAGTTGGCCACTGTGCCCGGGTCCTGGTAGAGAACGACGCCGGGTTTGCCGTTGGTCCCGGCGTAGGCCCCGGTGGTGGGACCGGTCAGGGTCACCTGATCGCCCGACGCGCCGCCGACGATGAGCGAGAAGTTGTTCCCCGTTCCGCTCATGGTGGCGTCGGGAACGAAGGTCGAGTCACCGTAGGCGATGACGCCGTTTGTCGGGGGGCTGGTTCCGTCGCACGCAGATCCCGACGTCTCGGGCTCGGGGGTGCCGTGCCCGCTCGGTCCGCTGGTCAGCGTGGTCGGCAGCAGGCACGGCGCGCCGTTACCTCCACCTGGGCTGGCCACGAAGGCGGCCCCCGAACCCGTACCGGGGACGTTGCCGGCCACCGGGTAGGGCGCCTGGGTGGCGATGACGACGTTGTTTCCCGTCACCGTGTCGCCCAGTCCCGGGTTGATCCACAGACCCTGGTCGAAACGGTAGATCCCCGGGTATCCGTTGCCACAGTCGGAAAAGGTGGCACTTCCGGTGAGCTCGACGGGGTTCTGGTATTCGCCCGGCATCAGCGTGGTCAGCCCGTTGACATCGGCGGCGGGGGTGCTGCTGAAGACCTGGGTACCGGCCGACCCCGGGCAGGCGATGTTGGTGGTGCTGTTCAGCGGGTTCGGGGGCGCGTTGGTGGCCTGCAGGGGGTCGTCGATCTGCGCCACGGTGGGGTCGATGTTGTCGTAGGCGATGGTCACCGATCCGCCGTACTCCGAACAGGTCATCTGTTGAGAGGGCAACTGGCTTCCCGGGGCGTTCGGGTCACCGCTCTGGTACTGCTGTTGGGACGAACTTAAAGGATTGCCATCTCCGAAAACCGATGGCGAGAAGCAGGTGTCGAGGGGCCACAGGGGATTACCATTGTACGTGCCGTTGTTGCTGTGGATCGTGCCGTAGACATAAAGGTTGCTGCTGGTCTTGGCGTCGATGGCGTCATCCCATGCCCAACTGGCCATCGTCGTGGGGTCCACGTACGAACCGGTCCACGGCTGGTTCGTCACCGCCGTGTTGAGGAAGATGTCCCCCGAGACGACGAACTCACCGGTGCCACCACCGAGGATCTCGTGCGGGCCCGATTTGTTGAGGGCCACGATGCCAATGGAGGGACCTGTGGTGGCGGTGGGCGCCACAGAGCCCTTGGCGAAACCGCCCAATTGGTGAATACCGAAGATCCCGGCGAAGAATGGCTTCCAGGTGGGGGTGGCGCTGAGATCCACTCCACAGGCACCGGCCGGAGGAGTGTTCGAGGGGGCACTGCTGGCGGTGAAGGTCCAGGGCTTGTTGGTGACAGGGTCCGTGATCGGCGTCCCGTTCTTATCCAGGAATTGACCGCTCCAGGCGCTTCCGATGCCGAGGTCATTTTCGTCGACAAGAGTCTGGACGATCGTGTCGATCTGCTGCATGGTCGGTGGTGCACTCGTCCCGTTGCAGGCGGCGGAGTTGTTGAGCTGCTGAGCGGCGGCAAAGGCAGCGAAGTCGCTGGCGTTCTGAGCCCGGCGATTCTGGACGAACCCATAACTGGCGTCGATGGCAATGGCCAACATTCCGATCAGCACCACCATGGCGCAAGCCACGATGATGAGGACGACGCCGGTCTCGCTCTCTTCTCGAGCACGAGCAACCCGCATCATGAGAACCTCGCCACGGCGTGAGTGGTGACGGAGATGTGCCCGACGAAGGGAATGAGGGTGACAGACGCCGGGGAGATGGTGATCGTCACGGTGTTGATCGTCAGGGTCGGAGCACTCGAGATGGATACATTCTGCGTCGCGATGCTCACGTAGTTGCTCCATGACGGGTTACCGCTCTGGTAGACGCCGCTGACCCCTTCTTCCTGGTTGACCGCAGCCGTGGCGTCAGTCAAGGCGCTGTCGATCTCCGTCTGAGTCGGAGCCTGGGGCGGATAAGAGGCCACATCGGTGGCCAGATCGTTGGCGGCGATGATGGCTCCGGCACGCGCCGCGCTCGTCAAGCGGACGGCTTGTTGCATTCCGTTCCAGCCGTTGAAGGCGACACCCATGATGAGAATGATCAGGGGTAGCACCAAGGCGAACTCGACGAGAGCCTGACCGGTCTCGTCACGACGACGAGTCCACCCCCCGCACCGTTGCGAGCGGAGGGAACCAGCGCCGAGCGCCTCTCTGTCAAGGAGTCTTTTCATCGGTTTCACTGTGGGTAACGTGTCCTCCAATGGACACGGCGGTGGGAGCGGGGTTCGAACCGGAGGCGGCCGGGCTTCCGGGGATGAGGTTCGCGCCGCTGATGGTCGTGGCCGGCACCGCCGCGCTGCCGGAGGCCACCAGGGCCAGGTAGAGGCCTCCGGCCACACCCCCGCCGCTGCTGTTGGCCAGCGCGATGCGGGCGGCGGCCACGCGGGTGACGGCAAAGGTGATGATCACCTTTGTTTGCGGGACGGTGACGCTTGCCTGGGGGGTGGTCGTCTTCGTTTCCGGGGTCGGCACGAGCGAGGCGCCCACCGCGAGCACCGGCACCAATTGGTAGAGGTAGATCTCTTGATCGCCGTTGAGATCGACCAGGATGTCGACTTTGTCGCCGGGCTGGATCAGGCCGGCCACGCCGTGCGTCTGGTCGACGGACACGGACACGGCGACGTCACCCTTGGGCACTGTCTGGGCGGCCAGGCTGGAGCCGGCCTTGGGGGCAACGAACATGGCGTCGACGACGACCTCGCCCGCCGGGAGGTTGTACTCCGCCTCGTTGTCACGAATGTGAGACAGGTTGGTGACCGCTCCGACAGGAACGAACTGTAACGGCAAACGGGTTGTGGTGATGAGGCCCTGGAGGTAGGCGGCGGCGGCGCTTTCGTTGCGGGGGACGGCCCCCTTCAGGACGTACACCGACGTCAGCCTGGCGTTGTTGTCGGCGCTCTTCTGGGCCGAATGGAGCCCGGCGTACGCGGCCGCGCTGACGACCACGGCCAGAGCTACGGCCACGACAACAGCGAGGCTCTTTCTGGGCACCCATCTTCTCCGTTTCTGGTCGGGACGGCCTAGCTCTCCAAGTCGGGGAGGCTTTCGCCGGCGCCCTCAAGTCCCGAAGCCGCCCGTGGGATCGATCGTGGCCCCACTCCCCCTGTTCCTAGTATCAGGACCCCACGTGGCCGTGGGCAATAGGACTATCGACACATATGTCGTTGCCTCTTTAGGGCCGATCACCCCGAGCGGAATTCTCGCGTAGGCCCTGCGACTCATTTGACCCGGGAGTCATTGTCAAGGGCCGTGTGATCACGCACACTTGGCCTAGCCATCGACCGCGGTGGGATCGATCGGCGCCGAAGGACATGCTGCTGGCCAGCTTCGGTTCCGGGTAAAAGGAGGGGGGCACTGATGACACCCAAACGGACAATCGTGGTGGCCGTCGCGGTAGCCGTGGGGGTCGCCGCGTCGGTGTTGAGCTATGTCTTTCTGAATAACGCCCAGCAACGCGCCTATCACAATGCCAAATTGGTCGAAGCCTACGTCGTCGTGAAGGCCGTGCCCGCCACTCTGGACGGGACCCAGGCCATTAACGGCGGCTACATCAAACACCAGAAGATCCCTCAGCAATTTCGACCGACGTCGGCGGTGACCAAGCTGTCGAGCATTGAGGGCAAGCACGCCGTGGCCCCTTACGCTGTCGGGCAGGTGCTCGTCTCTTCGATGTTCGCCAGTGCCTCCTCCGCCTCCAATGGCTTCTCGCAGTTCATCCCGGCCGGCGACGTGGCCGTGACGGCATCGGTTGACCAGGTCCACGGAGTTGCGGACTTTCCCAGTCCGGGCGACAAGGTCGACCTGATGGTCACCGTGAACAACGCGGAGACCCTCCTTCTCCAGGGCGTGTCGATCATTGCCGACGGCCAGAGCACGCCCAGCGGCCCAGCCACGGCGACGAGCGGCCAATCAACGGCAACGCCTGATGGTACGAGTGGCCTTTACACCTTCTCCGTCACACCAGCCAACGCCGAACGGATCGCATTGGCGGAGCAAGACGGGCTTGGTCTCTACATGACCCTCGTCCCGCCGCATAGCCCTCCCGTGACGGTCCCCGCCGTGAGCCAGGGGAACATCTCCAGTGCACTCTGACCAGCGAGCTGACACGATGACAGAAACCCCGCCGAAGGCGACAGAAACCCCGCCCAAGGCGAAGGCGCCCCAGGGTGACCAGGTCGCGATCAGTGTGGTGGACTCGGACGAGGTCGTCCGCTTCGTCCTCACCGAACGCATGCTCGAGATCGGTGGCCATGTCGTCGGGTACGAGGACCTGACCGCCTTCTCTGACAAGGCCGATCCTTCGAAGCCTGGAGTCGTCGTCTTCGGACCCAGCGACAAGCCTGAAGAAGTCATCTCCCAGGTCGCCGGATTGATCGGATTCCGCCCGGGCTGCGGCGCCGTCATGGTTGTTTACGAGTTGACGGCAGAGGTCCTACAGGCTGCGCTGCGTGCCGGGGTGGACGACGTCGTAGCCGTCACGGCCGAGGACAGTGAGCTCCTCGACTCCGTGTCGCGAGCAGCGGCCCGGGTCAAGGTGCGGCGCCCGGCGACGATCGTTCCTCCCCCTCCGCCCGCCCCGGCCAACCAGGGGCCCCGAGGGCGTGTGATCTCGGTGTTCTGCTCGAAGGGCGGCACCGGGAAGTCGGTCGTGGCCATCAACCTGGCCGTGGCGCTGGCCAAGCGGACGATCCAGCCCGTCGTTCTCGTGGACGCCGACCTCCAATTCGGCGACGTGGCTCTCATGCTGCAACTGGCGCCCGTGCACACCATCGCCGAAGCGGTCCAGGCCGGCGACCGACTCGACGGGACGATGCTCGAGAACTTGCTCCTGCGTCACGAGGCGAGCGGGCTCCTCATCCTGGCGGCGCCGACCGAGCCGAGCTCAGCCGACCAGATAGGACGCGCCGACCTGGCTCGAGTCATCGACGTCCTCCGGGAACGGTGTGCCTACATCGTGGTCGACACCTCGGCCAACTTCGCCGAGATCACACTGGCCGCTCTCGAGGCTGCTGACGACATTCTCGTCCTCGCCGGGCTGGATGTCATGAGCCTGAAGAGTGCCCGGGTGGGGATGCAGACCATGCGTGCTCTCGACATACCGTTCTCCTCGGTCAAGTTCGTGCTGAACCGGGCCAATACCCGGGTGGGTCTGAGCGAGGCCGATGCGGAACGCGCCGTCCAGCTCAAGGTGGACGCCGCACTACCGAGCGACATCCTCGTGGCCGAGTCCGTCAACCGTGGAGTGCCTGTGGTCATCAGCTCACCGCGGTCGAAGTTCGCCAAGAGCATCGACGAGCTGGCCTCGGGATTGATGGTCTCCGCACCTGCGGCCGCGCAGTCACAACAAGTCAAGTAGGGGTGCACGATGTCGCTGTCCGATCATCTGCGAGTGGCGGGCGTCTTGAACTCGGAGGAGGCGCGGGCGCGCGCCCTCGAAGAAGTCCATATCCGGGTGCATCAACGGCTCATCGAGGAGCTCGGTCCTGAATTGTCCCAGGGTCGCCTGACGGCCAAAGACCTCCGACCGAGGGTCAATGCCCAGCTGCAGGCGGCGCTGGCCGAAGAGGCGACGCCGTTGTCTCTGGCCGACAAGGCCCGTCTGGGAGAGGACATCGCCAACGACATCCTTGGCTACGGACCCATCCAGAGATATCTCGAGGACCCGAATGTCTCCGAGGTCATGGTCAATGGACCCGATCGCGTGTATATCGAGCGCGGGGGCAAGATCGAACGGACCCAGACGTCATTCATCGACGAGACGCACCTGCGACGTGTCATCGACAAGATCGTCGGCGAGGTCAGCCGCCGGGTCGACGAATCGTCCCCCATGGTCGACGCCCGCCTCCCCGACGGCTCACGTATCAATGCCGTGATCCATCCCCTCGCCATCGGTGGCCCGTTTCTCACCGTCAGGAAGTTCGCCAAGGAGCCACTCCTGGTCGAGGATCTGGTCACCAACGGGACCTTTACGTCGACATTCGCCCGCTTCATCGAAGCGTGTGTGGTGGGACGGCTGAATATCGTCGTGTCGGGTGGCACCGACGCCGGCAAGACGACGTTCCTGAANNCCTGAACGTCCTGTCCTCATTGATCCCCGACGACGAGCGGATTGTCACGATTGAGGACTCCAAGGAGTTGCAGCTCCGCCAAGAGCACGTCGTCTCCCTCGAATCACGCCCATCGAACATCGAAGGCAAAGGCGAAGTGACGATCCGCGACCTGGTGCGCAANNCCATGAACACCGGTCACGAAGGCTCACTCACGACGATCCACTCAAACGGTCCCCGTGACACCATGTCGCGTATCGAAACCATGACACTGATGTCCGGCTTCGACCTTCCCATCAGGGTGATCCGCGAGCAGATGTCGTCTGCCGTCGACCTCGTCGTCCACTTGACCCGTTTGCGGGACGGGAGCCGGCGGGTGACGCACGTGTCCGAGGTCCAGCACATGGAGGGCGACGTGATCATCATGCAGGACCTCTTCATGTTCGACTTCTCCATGGGAATGGACGACGACGGCGTCTACCGCGGCTCGCTCAAATCCATGGGGATCAGGCCGATGTTCGCCGACAAACTCCAGGACGCCGGACAGCCTCTGGACAGGGAGCTCTTCGAGGGAGAGACACTCGCCCGGGCGTCAAGCCGTCGATGATCACTCTCGTTTCCATCCTTGTTCTTCCCGCCGCCGGGCTCTTGGCCTGGGGCGTCATCACTGTGTCGACGTGGAGACGCAAGCCGGCGCTCGAGAAGACTCTCGCTCCCTACACGGTGGGATACTCGAGAGAATCGAACACCGCAGCGCTCGGTGATTTCGGCGATCAGGAGTTCGTGCAGTCGCCGCTGCTGCGACGGGCCATCGATGCCGTGGCCGAGGTGGCCTCCCGTCGGGGGCTTTTGGCGGTGGTGGAGGCCAAGATCGATCAGGCCGACCTGGCCGTACGCCCAGCGGAGGCGCTGTTCCTCTATCTCGTCGTGACCATCCTCGGAGGCCTCATCGTCTTCCTACTGGGCAACCTCTTCTGGGGAGTGGGGGTCCTTGCCGCCCTGGCCATTCTTCCTTGGGTGGTCGTCGGCGCCTTGGCGATCCGCCGGACGCGCGCCTTTGTGTCGCAGCTGCCCGACATGCTCCAGCTGCTCGNNCGCTGGCGAGTGCCCTCGACGAGGTGGCCCAGCGGGTGAAAAGCGAAGACTTCGAATGGGTGGTGGCGGCCATCGGGATTCAGCGCGAAGTGGGCGGTAACTTGTCCGAGCTTCTTGACATCGTGGCGGAAACGATGAATGCCCGAAGCCGTCTGCGCCAGGAGGCGCACACTCTGACAGCGGAAGGCCGAATAGGGGCGATCGTGATATCGCTGCTTCCGATCGGCATCGGACTGTTCATCTACGGGACGAACAGGACCTACCTGTCTCCTCTTCTCCATAACGGCTTGGGCCAAGTCATGTTCTACGGCTGCATCGTGCTGGCCCTCGTCGGCATGTTGTGGATGCGACGAATCGTGAAGATCGAGATCTGACATGCTCCCCTTGACCCTCATCGCCGTCTTCGTTGCTGTCGGCCTTCTGGCCTATGCCGCTGTCATCAAGGCCGACGAGCGAATCAGTGTGCGCGCGGCGCGGGCACGACTGGCCGACTACGAGGCACCGGCCGACCAGCGCGACGTCGAGCTGACAGAGCCGCTCTCCACTCGCGTCCTCGAACCGATGGCAGTATTCATCGCCGGACTGGCGAGAGCGGCTCTTCCGAACGAGTACGTCGAGAAGATACAAAAGAAGCTCGTCGTCGCCGGTCGTGGTCAACCGGAGGAGGCTGATCGGTTCCTCGTCTTTCACGTCCTGTCGGTGGCAGCCGTTCCCATCCTCTGGTACGTCGCAGGGCAGTACACATCGATCCGCGGTCTCGATCTGACCGNNGTGGCTCAACCGCGTGATCGCCGATCGTCAGCTGACGATCCGCAAGAAGCTGCCCGATGTCCTCGACCTCCTCGTCATCAGTGTGGAGGCGGGGCTCGGTTTCGAGCAGGCCCTGGCCCGTGCCGTCACGATGGTGCCGGGGGCCTTGTCCGAAGAATTCGCCCGCATGCTCGGTGAGATGCGCGCCGGCTCGAGCAGGGCCGACGCACTGACTGCCCTGGATGTCCGTACCGGCGTCCGTGAGGTCCGCTCCTTCGTCCTCGCTCTCAAGCAGGCTGATGTATTCGGCGTGTCCATCGGTTCGATCCTGCGGAACCAAGCCGCCGACATGCGAGTGCGGCGGCACCTGCTGGCTCAGGAAGAGGCCCAGAAGGCACCGGTCAAGATGCTTTTCCCCATGGTCTTCTGCATCATGCCCGCCCTTTTCGTCATCACTGCCGGTCCTGCTTTCCTGAACATCTTCCATGCCTTCAGCGGGACCTGACATACGAAATACCTGGTCATCGTGGCCAATGCTCCCTTCGGAGCCTGAAATTGAGAAGGAATTGTCCTCCTGAGCGGTGCTCCTCGACGTGGCACCCCTCAAGAGCGACCGCGCGCGTGACGATTCTCCAGTCATCGAGGTAACGACGCCGGGCACGGAGCCCGGCATGGGGAATCGGGAGGAACACAGTGCAGCGGTTCGTGCCAGTCTCGAGCGGTGTGTGGTTCCGCCGGGCGCGGGCGTGGCCAGGCTGGCCCGAATGGCATCAACCGCTGCCCGCGTCCCCCGATGTGGTGGCCAGGTTCGCGCCGCTGCTCATCGCCTTGCGCTGGGGCACGCTGACGCTGGCGGTGGCGCTAGGCGTGACCGAACGAACGGCGCACTATCTCACCTTGGTCGGGATATTGCTCGCCCTCTACACGCTGTGGCGGACCCTATGGCCCATCCCTTACGACCAAACGGGCTGGCAGGTCGGCGCCGCCCTGTTTCTCGAGGTCGCCTTGAGCGTGGCCGTCATCGAGGCGACGGGCTTCGGCCGATCGCCGTTTCTCGTCTGTCTGGTGGTGGCCACGGCCATCGTCGGCTTTGCCGGCGGCATTCGGATCGTGTCCTGGCTGTCTGTTCTCGCCGGTTTGGCCGTGGCGCTGCCGAGTCTGTTCCTCGGTCCCTATCGAGACATCGCCGGCTCGAGCTTTCAATTCGCCATCGAGGTCGTCCTGGTGGGGGTGGTGGGAGGGTTCAGCCGCATCGTCATCGACAACACCCGCCAGGCCCGAGAAGGTCTCGCCGCTCATGCCGAGAATCTGTCCGAGGTCAACGACCTGCTGCTCGATCTGCACCGGGCCACCTCGCGCGAGACGACGCCACTCGATCTCGACGGCGCCGCCCGCTGGGCCCTCGAGCGCCTGGATGAGATGTTCTCGCCGGACACGAGCGCCGTGGTCCTGCGCGACCCCGTCACCGGGTACTGGCATCTCGTGGCCGGCAAGGGTGTCCGCGTGACCGGATCCGAGGCGTCGCTGGATCTGCCCAAAGCGTTGGCGACCGCCTCCCGGGGCACCGAGCCGATCGCCCTCGCAGCCCTGGAGCAGGGACTGAACTTCCGCTCCCGATGGGGTCTCTACTGCCCTCTTCGGGCACGGGACGAGCTCGTCGGCATGCTCGCCGTGGAGTGGGTCGACTCGCATCACATCACACCCGCCGACCAGCGACGCATCGGCGACCTGGCCCGCGCCGCGGCGCTGGCCCTCGACAACGCCCGCTGGCTCGAACGCATCCACGGTCTGGGGGTGGAGCAGGAACGGTCTCGCCTGGCCCGCGAGCTTCACGACCACATCGGTCAGTCCGTCGTCTACCTGGGGTTCGAGATCGACCGAATGGTGGAACTCAATCACGGCCGCGCCGTCCAGGCCGACCTGATCGCCCTGCGCAGCGACGTCCGCAACCTCGTCGAAGAACTACGCGACGCCCTCGTCGACCTGCGCAGCGACGTTTCGGAGGCACAAGGTGTCGACCACGTCCTGCGTTCGTTCCTCGAAAGGGTCAATCGGCGCAACCGCCTGGCCGTGACGCTCACAGCCGAAGCGGATGCCCGTTTGCCGTTGTCGGTGGAGCGGGAGTTCTGGCGTGTCGCCCAGGAGGCGGTCATGAACGCCGAGCGCCATGCCCACGCCTCGAACGTGTCGGTTCTCTGGCTCTGCAACGCCGACGGAGCCCTTCTCGAGGTGTCCGACAACGGCGTCGNNAGGGATCTCCGCCGGCAAGGCGGGCGGAGCTTCGAGCTACGGCCTCCTCGGCATGCGGGAGCGAGCCGATTCTGTGGGCGCCCAACTCGATATCACCTCCGGGCCCGACAGGGGCACGGTGGTCCGCATGCGAATGAAGGTGGCCTGATGGTCCGAGTTCTGATCGCCGATGACCACGCCATGGTCCGAGAGGGCCTGCACTGGGCCCTGGAACATGCCGGCTACGACGTCGTGGGGGAGGCGGCCGACGGCGAAGAGGCAGTGGAGCTAGCCGAAGGTCTGCGTCCCGACATCGTCCTCATGGACCTGTCGCTCCCCGNNGCGCTGGCCGCCGGAGCGGTGGGCTATCTGGTGAAGGACTGCACCACGGCCGAGATCGTCGGAGCACTGGGGGAGGTGGTCGACGCCGTTCCCGGCGACCTCGTCCTGTCGTCGTCGGCTACGCCGGTCACAGCGGAAACGGACGGCGTGGCCCTCATGACGAGGCAACCCCTGGGGACGCGCCCGCTCATCAGCAAGCGCGAAGAAGAGGTCCTGCGGCTGGTGGCCACCGGCGCATCGATCCCCGAAGTGGGGCGACGGCTCTACATCAGTGCCAAGACCGTCAAGAACCACTTATCGTCGATCTATCAGAAGCTCGACTCCCACGACCGGGCGCAGGCCGTCCTGAAGGCCGTACGGATGGGCCTCATCCAGCTCGATTAGGTCGCAGGGCCTACGTTTTCGCTGCCCAGGCCCAAGATTGGGCCCCGTGGCCTATGGAACGGCTGAGCAAATTCCCAGATAGTGGACCGTAGAGTTCAAGGTGAACCAAAGGGGGGAAACGTGAATATCGTCTCGCTCGTGACGCGGATGGTCGACCCGATCCGCAACATGTGGAACAAGAGGGATCAGTTCGGCGCCAGTCTCGTCGAGTACGCGCTGCTCCTCGCTCTGATTGCCGTGGTGGCGTTGGTAGCCCTGCACTTCCTCGGTGGTGCGGTGAACAACACACTCAACAACGTCGCAAACGACATCAACTCGCCGTAACAGATTCTGGTCGGCGGCGATGGCGATCCTTCGGGACCGACATCGCGTCTCGCCGATGCTCGATCCCTGAATTACGGCAAACGGCTCAACTCGGTTTCACGAGTTGNNGCGTCCCGGGTCCGGTGTAATGAAAAACGGTAGCCTGAGCGGACGTCCACACCACTCGCCAGTTGGCGTCCTGCTCGAGATAGAACGACAACCCGCTATCAGTGGGCCACAGGACGTATTCCACGTCGTAGGACCGCAGTATCGGGTCCGGTTTGGCCGTCAGGTCGTTCACGGCCAGGTATTGCCGCAGCACCGGACCCGACGTGTAGAGCTCCGTCCGGCCATCGACGAACTCGGGGATCCCGACATAATCCAGGTAGTCGTTCCACAGGTAGGTGGAGAACACCCGCCCGTGCGTGTGATCCAGGTAACGCACAGCCTTGACCGGGACACTCGCCGCCGGCGTGCCGGCCGGCCACACCGGTCCCTGGAGCAGCGATAGGCCCAGCACCGCCAACATCGGCCATACGAGCACCGTCGGCCTCACCCGTTCCTGTCGCAAGGGTGAGCAGCGTGCCGCCAGAGCGCACCAGGCGATGGCGAAGTACGGCAGGAAGCGGACCGCCTGCAGAGTGGAGACGAGAAGGAATCCAGCCAGCACCAGCTCCAGAGTGGGCACGTCGTCGCGAGACAGGGCGAGATAGGCCACAGTGATGGCCACCGGCAGGACCACGACAGCGAGGATCGCCAGGTTGTGGAAGTCGGGCGATTGCCATTCTTCGATCAGCTGCCTGATGCTCGAGTTGAATGTCACGCCCAGGGCGCTCCCGTACACCCGGGGACCGAACGGATTGACGAGCGTGGCGACGCCCGAGGCGACCAGTGTGGCGAGCGCCGGTCTCGCCCCCAGGGGATCGGACACCGTCACCCGCCCCATCCGTATACGCACCGCGGCGGTGATGGCTTCCAGGGCGAGGATGCCGAGACCGAGCAGGAAGCTCCCGTGCATGTTGGCCCAGAGGACGAAGAGAACGGGGATGGCGTACAACCAGCCACGGCGACGACGGGCCAACGACAGCATCAGAAGAAGCAGGGCCAGGAAGAAGTAGCTGACCATCTGCGGCCGGTCGTCCAGGGAGAGAGTGAGCGCCACCCCGACCTCCACGCAGAGCAGTCCGGTCCACGTCCAGCCGGCCCCGACCAGTCGGCTCCGCACCGCCACGGCGATCACCGTGAGCGAGGCCAGGCCGGCCGACAGCAGCCAGAACGCCGTCGGACCGATGACGCGTACCGATTCGGCCAGGAGGACCGCGTATCCCCATTCGGGCGTGATCCAGGAGTGCCCGAAGACCGTGTACGAGTAGATGTCGCTCGTCATGACCCGGTGGTGGTCGAGCATCCAGTTGCCCATCGCCCAGTGCCAGAAGGTGTCGTCGAAGACCCCGTTGTGCAGGGCCGAGCGCCAGGCGACCAGGCAACCGGCGACGATACCGATGATCCCCACCGGCAGGGCACCCGGGAATCGGCGAGGTGGCCGCCTGCCATCGCCAGGTTCCCCAGGTGTCTCGGCACCCGCGGTGCGGTCATCCGGTGCCGGCTCCCGTTCGACCGTCTGCACCCCGTCGCCTGGTTCCAAGCTGTCTCCCATCTGAACGGGCCGCCGTGTCCGGGTGTCGTTTCTGTAAAACTGGACCCGCC
>PKWD01000445.1 GCA_003131945.1 Acidimicrobiaceae bacterium | reverse complement strand
GGCCCGGACCGTTTACGACATTCTGCCCCAGGCCCACCCGGCTCATCGCCTCTACTCCGCAGCCGATGGCGGCGTCAGCGGCACCGCTGGTGATGAGGTTCGCCACGAGGTGATTGGCCTGCTGGGACGAACCGCACTGGCAGTCGATGGTAGTGGCGGCAACCTCATAGGGAAGGCCCTGGCTGAGCCACGCCGTGCGAGTGATGTTGAACGACTGCTCACCGGCCTGGGTGACGCATCCCCCGAAGATCTGTTCTACCTCTGAGGGATCGAAACCGGTCCGCTTGATCAGCTCGACCTGCGCGGCGCCGAGCAACTGGGCCGCATGCACTCCCGAAAGCGCCCCGTTACGTTTGCCGATAGGGGTCCGTACTGCCTCGACGATCACCGGCTGTGTCATGTTCGTTCCCTTTGGCGTTGCCTTCGCACAGTCTCGATGAGTGTCGAGCCGTGGCGAGTATAGAGTCTCGAATTCGGTCACGCTGGGGAGTGGGTACGCGCGTGTAGGTCGCCCGACGGCCCGGTCCGTTGACCCGGAGGTCGGCCATGGTGCTCTCGGCCCAGTGCTATGTCTCCGCCAGGCGACGGGCCGCGGCCAGGTCGCGGCGCTTCAGTGTTCCCGCCTGGATGACCGCTCCCTCCGATACCGGACGGCGGCATAGCATGGCAAGACGACAGACGGTAAGCCGCGTGCGTGAGAACCGCTCGTCGGAAGTGGAAGGGGGACAGGGAAGGGCACGGGTGCCACTCCCTTGACCATCAGTGAGCGAGATCGACCTCGAGAGCATTCTGATTGGCGACGATGACGTCGTCCAGCGCGCCCGCTATACGAGCCCGCAGTTCGCGGCGTTCGAGTTCGAGCGGATGTGGGCACGCGTGTGGCAAGTGGCCTGCCGCGAGGAGGAGATCGCCGAGGTGGGCGACTTTTGCGAATACCTGATCGGCGATCAGTCGATCCTCGTCGTGCGGTCCGCTCCCGACGTCGTCGGTGCGTACCACAACACCTGTCTGCACCGTGGTACTCGTCTGGCCGAAGGCAGCGGTCACTTCGACGACTCGTGCATCCGGTGCCGTTATCATGCATGGCGTTACGACCTATCCGGCAAGCTGATCGAAGTCGTCGACGCCGAAGAGTTCGCGCCGATGCCCGGGGACGTTCGCCTCGGTCAGGTGCAGGCCGACCGATGGGGCGGCTTTGTGTGGGTGTGCCTTATCCCGACGGCACCGCCGCTGCTCGAGTACCTTGACCCGCTGCCCACGCTGTTGGCCCCTTACCACCTCGACCGCATGCGGATGCGGGCCTATCTTTCGACCGTCATCCCCGCCAACTGGAAGGTCGTCGTCGACGCTTTCAATGAGGGTTACCACGTCCAGGGCACCCATCCGCAGATTCTGCCGTGGACCGACGATGTGAGTCTCGACTACGAGCCTTTGGGCATCCACTCACACTACGGCCGTCTACCGAACGCGCGTCGGGAATTGCGTCCGAGCCCGCGCCTCGGGCTGGCGGAGGGTGAATACGACGAGGGCGAGATCCTGGCGTCGTTCGTCGCCGGACTGGGTGGGCTGTTCTACGACGACGAGCGCGCCCTCATCGAAAGGGTCCGTTCAGCTCCGCCAGACGGCGAGACGCTGTTGAGCCGCTACCAACAAGGCCGGCGTCAGCTGTTGGCGACGCGGGGTGTCGAAGTCGAGGAGTTCGCCGACGGACAACTGACGAGTGCGGACGATGTGTTCTTTTTTCCCAACATGGTCGGGCCGATCTATCCGGGCACCGCCATCATTTTCCGAGTTCGTCCCAACGGGCTCGATCCGGACAGTGCCATCAAGGACACATGGTTCCTCGAATGGCCGCGTGAAGGCGAGGACCGCAAGCGAGCCCAGCGGCGCTTCTACCCGGATTGGACCGAGCGAGACTGGGGCATAATCACAAACCAGGACTATGCGAACATGGAACACGTGCAGATCGGCATGAAGTCTCGGGGAGGCCAAGGGCTACGGCTCAACCGGCGTCAAGAGAGCAACATTCTGCACATGCACCGAATGATCGACCGCTACCTGACCGATTCGTGAGCGGCACGACCTCGGAGGGCCGACGAACGACGGGGCCTCTCGCCGGACTCCGTGTCATAGAACTCGCCGGCCTCGGCCCAGGTCCGTTCTGCGCCATGGTGTTCGCCGACTTGGGCGCCGAAGTCATCCGCCTGGAGCGAACCGGGATACCGGCAGCCGGCCCTGGTGCCGTGGACCGTCGACAGGTCCTCACCAGGGGACGCCAGGCCATAGGCGTCGATCTCAAGCACCGGCAGGGAATCGACCTGGTGCTACGGATGGTCGAACATGCCGACGTTCTCGTGGAGGGCTTCCGCCCGGGTGTCCTCGAGCGGATCGGACTCGGTCCGACCATTTGTCTCGAACGCAATCCCCGATTGATCTTCGGACGGATAACCGGGTACGGACGAGAGGGACCCCTCGCCGCTGAGGCTGGGCACGACATCAACTACATCTCCATTGCCGGCGCCCTTGACCCCATCGGTCGACGAGGCGAGGCTCCGGTACCCCCACTGAATCTGATCGCTGACTTTGGTGGTGGGGGGATGCTCCTGGCGATGGGGATTCTCGCCGCCATCTACGAACGAACCCGCTCAGGCATTGGTCAGGTCGTCGATGCCGCCATGGTGGACGGCGCAGCCCTGCTCACGACGATGTTCCACGAGATCCGGAGTCTGTCTCTCTGGCGCGACGAGCGCGGGACCAATTCCATGGACACCGGTGCCCATTACTACAACGTGTATGAGACCTCTGACGGTGAATTCGTGTCCGTCGGGGCCATGGAACACCGCTTCTACGAGTCGTTCATGAAAGGACTCGGCTTCTCCGACGACAACATCCCGCCCCAGGACGACCAATCACAGTGGGAGCCTCTCAAGCAGCGCGTGGCAGAGATCTTCCGCACCAGGACACGAGTCGAGTGGTTGGACATATTCCACGGTACCGACGCGTGCGTGACCCCGGTGTTGTCGCTTGGCGAAGCTCCCTTCCACGCCCACAACCGTGAACGCGCCACGTTCGTCGAAGTCGGGGAGGTCGTGGAGCCGGCGCCGGCGCCACGGTTCAGCCGAACGCCTCCCGCATCTCCATCTCCATCACCGGGTCCGGGTGTGCATGCCACCGAAGCACTCTTGCACTGGGGACTGACACAGCCCGACATCGACGTCCTAGTCCGAGGTGGGGTAGTCGACTGACGGTCTCCGCACCCAGGCCGGCCACCTGGGCCGCGCCCGAGGAGCGATCCCTTTTCTGAAGACCGGGGCGTGCTCCATCCGAGTCGCTTCGTGCAACGCCTCGGAAATGCACGGTTGGTATCAGGGCATCTAACGTGGCGAGGGGCGCTCGAGCAAGGCGACCCGGTGGCGGAGCCGAAGTCGACGACGTGGTTTTCGATCGTCTCTCCATCTTTGTTGGACCGTCCAGATGCTTTCGGAGAGGAACGAGGAATGAGCGATCTGCTCTTGGGAGTTGAACGAGAAGCCGTGGCGAGCGCGAGCCGCCACCTGGCCGAGAAGGGTCTCGTCATTGGCACCGCGGGCAATATCTCGGCCCGTCAGGGGGACCTGATCGCGGTAACCCCTACGGGGGCTGACCTGGGCACGGTGACGGCGGAGATGGTCACGGTCATCGACCTCGGTGGGCAGGTAGTGGACGGTGACCTCGCCCCCACGTCCGAGGTACCGCTTCACACCGGTATCTACGCTGCCACCAATGCCCTGGCCATAACCCACGCCCATGCGATGGCCTCCACTGCACTCTCGTGTTGTCACGACGTGTTACCAGCACTGCACTACAGCTGCTTGGGACTCGGAGGCGCTCCCCGAACGGCACCCTATGCGACCTTTGGTTCTCAGGAGCTGGCTGAGAATGTCATCGAAGCGCTCAAGGGCCGGAACGCCGCCATGATGCAGAATCACGGCTCCATCGCCTTCGGCGCCTCTATGGATCAGGCCGTGGAGCGTCTCGAGCTTCTCGAATGGCTGGCCGAGTTGTACTGGCGAGCGTCCTCCATGGGAACCCCCCGCGTGCTGACCGACAAAGACTTCGAGGCCATCATCACGGCGGCCATCGAGCGTGGATACGGTGCCATGAAGAAGGTCGATAAGGCCTAGGAGTTGCCTATCGGGCCCGTGTGACGGTGACCGAAACCAGTCGAGGATGAGGACGTCGTCGACGACGGCCAGATCAGAACACTCCAAAGCTGGCAGTCCCAACGGGATTCGAACCCGTGTCGCCACCTTGAGAGGGTGGTGTCCTTGGCCACTAGACGATGGGACCGAGATCGCCGTATAGCCGAGACATGATATCTCCAAACCGCCCGGCAACTGTCAGGTGGGGGCCCCCAACGACCTCTCCGCGTCGCGAGGTGTGCCGATGGGCCGCGCGTCCGCCCGTGCGCGCCTCTCGGCGCCGGTGATGCTTCTCCGAGCTCGAGGGGAGGACTCGAACTCCCGCCCGCCCAGTCCGGCTGTGTGCACGCTGTCCGCAAGAGTCCAGGTAGAAGGTTGATCCCAGCCGGCAGATCCCCGTTCCATGGCAGGTCCGGCCGGGGCAGTCCACAAGCGTCTGTGATCAGCGTGTGACCGCGTGCCGGAGGACCCCGGCGTGCGCGGCACGGACTACGACGCTGTGACAAGCGATCAACGTGATCGAGATCGAACCCCGGCCCGTCCTGTGTAACCAGGAGAGTGGCGCGGGTGTCGGGTGAGGAGCTTGCGACCATAAGCAGACCGGCCATTTGGCGGACTGATCGGCTGATGAGCCCACCGCGCTGCGGCACCCTGGTCGCCCTGAGCTGGCGTGCCCACCCCGGCCCAGTGGGCGCGCCGAGCTGTGGAAGGACGTGCTCGACTCCGGGACTGAGCAGGGGTGAGCAAGGAGGAAAAGGTCGGGACGCCCACCGATGAGCCGAGCTGCGATTCACGAGGTGACAGACGTCATATCGACGGACAGTGTGGCCACCCTCATCTCACGATGAGTGGGCTCGGAGTCAGAACCGGTGGTAACCCACCTTGGACCAGGACCAGATTCGGTGTGTGGGAGCTGCGTCACCAGCGTCGCCGATATTGACTCACGGTGCGCCATCACGTGACTACAAGACGTCCAACGCTAACGAGACAGTTGATCACTGGTGTTTTACTTTCTGTCACATTTACCCATGATCTTTTCCGGGGGGAGGTGTAGCGTTCGCTTAGCTCAGTTTGAGCGTTAGCACCCCCGCTGACGGGGGGAAGATCGGCGGTCCCGATGGGACCCCACGCAGGAGTACAGATTCCCAACTTCACCAAGCCGCAGGTCGTCGGAAGCGCAGGAGAAGCGACGATGGATTGGTCGAGGAGCGAGAAGGGACGAGGCCGGTGGCGAAGACCGCATCACACTGTGGATGTCGCCATCGTCTGAGATAGTCGGTCGTGTCCACCCAGACCGACGTTCGTGTATCCAACGTGATCTGGACGGCGCTCAAAGACACCTGCCGATTCTTGAGGGCGCCATGTGGCGGGGCGGGGGTCCATCTTGGTATGTCGGCTCCTCGGACTCGCCCGAAAGCGACACGGTCGCAGAGGTGCTTGTCGTTGTGCTTCGGACGGCTGCCGCGTAACACCGCGGTTGCCCAGGCATGTCGGCAGGTGAAGGGCCATGGCGGGATGCAGCACCGCGGGGTTGAGCGAACTGCCGGGGATGCGGCACGCCTCACCGAGCACTGCTTGGCTCCTCCACCGTTACGTCCCGCGTTCGAACGGGCGGCGCGACCTTGCACGCGTGACGTCTTGCTGCGGGTGAGGCTGAATGCAGCCCGTCGCGGATGCGCAAGCCAAAGAACATCGGTGATCGAACCAGAAGCGGAGAAGCAGATGGTCGAAGCAACGGTGAAGTGGTGGAGCGTTATGAAGGAGTTCGGGTTCGTCGCTTCTCACGACGGGAGCCGCGAGGCCTTCGTGCCTCTCTCATCCGGTGAGAACTCGAGGGGCTCGAGGAATGAACACCAAGACGGGTCCCTCCTCAACGACCTGGGCGCGCCGACGGCACAGCGCGGCACTGGTGTCGAATCACACCGCCTCGCGTCGACAATCGAGGTTCGCGCTCGTTGCCAAGTCGGCCGGGAATCCGGGAGCAGGGGCAGCCGGTGACCGCGCTGAGCGACGGACGCCGACGAAAGCGCCCCCAGCAGGTTGTGACCGCAAGCAACGAAACCGGCGGTTCGCGCAGCGACAGCGCGGACACCTGTGACGAAGCCATGCCCGATGCCGTCGCCCATCTCCTGCGCGCTTCTGTCGCTGTGGACAGGCTGTTGCGGGGGGGGCCAGAGCAACGATCGGATCAGGCGGAGTTCCAACTCTGCCAGGCGAGTCTCGCTATTGACCGCAGCCTGTCGGCGCTCAGTGAGTGGAGCAAGGCCGAACGGTCGACTCCATCCGGACTGTCCCCGTCGATGCGGCCCGACATCGAGCGGATCTTGGCCCGAGAAATCCGGCGAGCCCTACTCGACCGCAAAGCGCCCCCCTAGCCGAGGATGGCCTCATTTCGGCGCACCAGGTTGTCGTCGAAGGCGTCGAGGTCGGTGACGACGATCACGGCCTCGGCGGCCGCCAGCTCTGCTCGGTCAACTCGACGGGTGTCAAACCGCCACCTCGTCCACCACCGCATCGAACAAGGCCGCCGACCCCGCCATGGCGAAGAGCGACCGTCGGGCCGACTCGGAATCACGCGAGTCGAGGCATTCGTCGAGTTGCAACAACGCCATGTCGAGGTCCTGGGAGGCGAGGGCAGCCGGCTGCAGACGGTACACGGCAGCGTGGGCGGTGGAGAGCAGTTCCTCGCCCCCCGCGGTCAGTTCCTCATCGATCTTCTCGCCCGGCCGAGCGCCGATGATGTCGATGGCGATGTCGGCGCCCACCCTGTAGCCCGACAGCCGGATCATGCGTTCGGCCAGCTCGAGGATGGAGACGGGCTTCCCCATCTCCAGCATGAAGATCTCGCCACCGCTCGACAGCACGGAGGCCTGCAGGACCAGCTGCTGGGCTTCCTCGACGCTCATGAAGAAGCGGGTCATGCGGGGGTCGGTGATCGTGACCGGCCCTCCTGAGGCGATCTGGCGGGCGAAGGTGGGGATGACGCTTCCTCGCGAGCCGAGGACGTTGCCAAAGCGCACGGCGCAGTACGGAGCGCCCTTGGGAGCCCGGGAGAGCACGACCTGTTCGGCGGCCCACTTCGAGGCGCCCATGACGCTGCTGGGGCGGACGGCCTTGTCGGTGGAGATGCAGACGAAGCGCTCGGTGCCGACCGCCGCTGCCGCCTCCACCACGTTGAGGGTCCCGAAGACGTTGGTCGCCACGGCGGCCAAGGGGTGCGCCTCGAGCAGGGGGACATGCTTGTGAGCCGCCGCGTGGAAGATGACCTCGGGGCGGTAGCGGGCCATGGCGTCGAAGACGGCGTGGCGATTGCCGATGTCGAGGAGGACCTGCTCCACCGGGCCCGAGACCACGGCGGCGGTGTCGTAGAGGTGGGTCTCGTCGTGGTCTAGGAGAACGAGCATCGACGGCTCGAAGCCCGCCACCTGGCGGGCGATCTCGGTGCCGATGGACCCGCCGGCGCCGGTGATGAGCACGCGGCGCCCGGCGATGGTCCGGCGCACCGCTTCGAGATCTGTGGCCACCTGCGTGCGTCCCAGGAGGTCCTCGATGTGGGGGTCGCGCGCCCGAGCCATGGGCAGGGCGTTGCCCGAGGCGCCCGCCATTTCGCGTACGCCGGGGACGATCTTCATCGTCACCCCGACGGCCTCCGAGGCTCGCAGAGCCTGCTCCACCAGGTCGGCCGAGGGGGAGGGGATGGCCAGGACCACCTGTTGGATGTCGTAGCTGAGAGCGGCGGCCTCGATGTCGTGGACCCCTCCGACCACCGGGACCCCGAGGAGGGACAGGCCGTGGGCGCCGGCGTCGTCGTCGAAGACGGCCACCGGTACGAGCCCGGCCTTGGGGTTGCGCAGCATGTCGCGGACCACCGCCGCCCCGGCGTCGCGACTGCCGATCACGGCCACACGCAGGCCCAGACGCCGCGAGCCCCGCTGCCAGGCGAAGAGCCTCGAGTGGAACCGCAGGGCTCCCAAGGCCAGCGTGCAGAAGACAGCTCCCACTACGATCACACCGGGCGGGACGTTCACGAGGTCGGTGGCGCGACCGATCGGATAGAGGGCGATGAGCAGGACGAGGCTGGCACCCGAGGACAGCACGATCTGGCGAGCCTCCTCGATGCCGGCGTGGCGCCACATGCGCCCGTAGAGGCCGAAGAGGTAGTTGGCCGTGAGTTGGACGGTGAGAGCCACCACCAGGAAGGCGGCGAACGGCTCGGCCCACAGATGGGGTGGCTGGTCACGGAAATAGACCAGCTCGGCCAGGCCATAGCTGACGGTGACGATCAGGGCGTCGAGGACGAGGAAGACGACTGTGGAAGCGATCGGGCCTGCTCCCACGATCTTGAGGACGAATCCCACCGTGGAAGATCGGGACCCGTGACCTTGAGTGGTCACTTCCCAGCTCGTGACGGCATCGTCGCGATTGCGATGGTGCTGGGGACCGTTGGCTCCAAGAGTTCCGGTCCCGGTCCTTTTCCACACCGCGCGCCTTGCAGCGCGGCGGTAGGGGCGATCCACGGCCGTGCCGGAAGGGAACCGGAGAGTGATTGGCGACGGCTCCTCCTCCGGAGGTTGGCCTGGAGGAGGGGTGGGGACACGGTCCCCGAGCCGTGCGAGAGTGACCGTGGCTGGCTGAAGGTGCAGTGCCGCTGGCGCCGCCAAGGTGCAGACATATCCGCTGCTCCATTCCCTCTGGCTGCGTCCGAGCACAATGCTCAGTACGCCACCAGGGTCTAGGGCAACGATGCCGCCGGCAGGGCCCGCCGGGCTTCAGCCGAAGATCGGTCTATCACCAACGCCACCGCCCTGCAAGCGCGAAGTGAGGACCCGCAGGTGACGGCGACGGCGAGGGCGATCGCGTCGCGTATCCGTGGCCATGACGATCTCGGATGGACGAAGTCGTCTTCGACTGCACGTTCCGAAGTGCCAGCGCAGGACGTTTTTTCCGTTGATTGGCCCGTCACCGAGCCAGCATCAGAGATGACGTACCAAAGGAGTCGCCCTCTCATTGGAGTGAAGGAACGCTTGTGGCTACTCGTCGGAAACGAGGTGTGGAAGTCGCACTCGGTATCAAGCGGGGCAGGGCCTACGGGTGCGGGACTTGGCGTCATCGGGACAAGCCTGGCGTCATCCGCACCCCTCCTCCGGCTCGTCCACTTGTGGTGCGGAAGTGAGACGAGAGGGCAACGAGTCGAACGGTCAATCGGTCATAATCCCTGTCTCTGACGCTTCGCCTCGGATGGTGAGAGGCCGTGATCGACGCGGGCGGCCAGGCTCGAGCGCGCAGATGCCTTTTCTACGGCATCGGGCGAGACGAGACGGGTGACGTCCTTCGCGAGTAGCTTTCTCTGGAGGTGTCCCTCAGCGGGAGGACACAATTGGCACCCAGCCCAGACCCCGCTGCATGCCGACGAGGACAGGATGCCTCATGAACCGGGTCTCGTTGTTGTCGCCGGCTCTCGCTCCAACCAACCTGATCGGCAACGGCATGTTGGCGCTGCTCCTCCACCCCGAGCAATGGCACATGCTCCGCGCCGACCCGACACTCGTCCCGGGCGCGGTCGAGGAGCTGCCCCATTTCGAGAGTCCGATCCAGCACACCGCCCGCCTCGCCCCCGACGACGACGAGCTCGGCGGCCGCCCGATTCGCGTCAGGCGGTGATCGCCGTGCTCGCCGCCGCCAACCGCGACCCACAGCGTTTCCCGGAGCCGGATCGACTCGACATCCGACGAGCGGACAATCGCCACCTCGCCTTCGGTTGGGCGTCACACCACTGCCTCGGCGCGCCGCTCGCGCGTCTTCAGGGCGAGCTGGCGTTCTCGGCCCTCCTCGAGCGGATGGGATCGGCGCGACTGACAGAATCGGTGCGATGGCGGAGGAACGCAGGAGCGTTCCGCGGCCTCGAGTCGCTGCCCATCGAGTTTTGAGCGACCACGGTGAAACCGGACCGCAGCGCCATCGTATCCCGTCCTCGCGGTACCGACGTACCGCTGTCGTTCGCGCAACAACGACTCTGGCTCCTGGATCAACTCGAACCCACGTCGTGGACCTACAACGTCACTGTCGCCCGCCGTCTGCGGGGTGCGCTGCAGCTCGATCCGCTGCAGCGCGCACTCGACGAGCTGCTCGCCCGCCACGAGGCACTGCGCACAACATATCCAATGGTCGACGGGCATCCCGTCCAGCGGATCGGGCCTTCGCAGCCGTTCCCGCTCAGGATCGTCGACGCCACTGATTCCGGTTGCGCCGAAGCGGAAGCCAAACGGGTGGCCGGTGTGGAGGTCCGCCGAGAGTTCAACCTCTCTCACGGACCAATGATTCGGGGCGTGCTCGTGCGACTGTCCCCCGGTGACCACGTGTTCGTCCTGACCATGCACCATATCGCGACCGACGCGTGGTCGGAAGGTGTGCTTCTGCGCGAACTGGGCGTGCTCTACGACGCGTTCGCGGACGGCCAACCCTCCCCGCTGGCGCCATTGCCGATCCAGTACGCCGACTTCGCTGTGTGGCAGCGGGAACGGTTCGCGGGCGAGTCCCTCCACGAGCAGCTCGAGTACTGGCTGCCGCAGCTCGAGGGGTTGCCGCCGTTGCTCGAGATCCCGGCCGACCACCCCCGGCCACTCCGCCGTTCGGGCCGCGGTGGCTCTATCGACATCGAGATCTCGGCGTCATTGACCACAGAGCTACGCCGAGTGGCCGGCGCCGGTCGTGCGACCCTGTTCATGACCGTGCTTGCTGCCTTTCAGTTAATGCTCGCCCGCTACAGCGGCCAGGACGACATCGCGGTCGGTACCGCGATCGCCAACCGTCCCCGGCTGGAGACCGAGGGGCTCGTCGGGTTCTTCACCAACACCCTGGTGCTGCGTACCGACCTGTCAGGCGACCCGTCATTCCTCGACGTGATCGCCCGCGTACGCGACGTCGCCCTCGACGCCTACCGCTACCAGGATCTCCCGTTCGAGCACTTGGTGAAGGCACTGCGGCCCGAGCGGAGCCTCGGCCACACGTCGCTGTTCCAGCACATGTTCGTCTTCCAGAACACGCTTGGACGCGTCCTCAACCTCGACGGTCTAACCGTCGAGGAATTCGCTCTCGACCACGACACTGCCATGTTCGATCTCACGCTGACGTTGAGGGAAGAGCGAGATATGCTCGTCGGCACCCTCGAATACACCACTGACCTGTTCGACCAGCCGACAGCGGAGCGAATGGCCGGCGAATTCCGCAAGCTCCTCGAGGCGGCCGTGGCCGACCCCGACCGTCCGTTCAGTGAGTTCGATTTGCTCGACCACTCGGAGCGGCACAAGGTGCTGGTCGAATGGAACAACACGAGGGCAGCTTTCCCGAACCGTTGCATCCACGAACTCTTTCGGGAGCGTGCCGCTGCTCACCCCGACGCCGCCGACGACCTGATCGTCGACCACCAGGGGAATCCCGCCGCCGATCCCGGTCAGGCGGTCGGCGGCGAGTGCCGAGCGGATCGTGGCCAGCAGATCGCCGCCGCCCTCGTCGGCCGTCGCGCGCTTGCGGGTGGCCGCCGAGGTCGCCTTGGTGAGCGCGATCGAGATCGACGCGGTCCGCGCGCCGTCGCTCCGGCCGAAGGCCAGCAGGTGTCCGCCGGCATCGACGACCGCGACGCACTCGGGGACGCCGATCCGCTCGGCCTCGGCCAGGGCGGCGTCGAGCACGGCCCGGGCGCCGGCCGCCGTCAGGAACCGAGCGGTACCGACATACGTTGTTCGCGAAGAGTCAGACACGATGACGGCGCTTTTGATCGTTCTCCCGCCCCTCCTGTTCGAGCCCGCGTGATTGCAGCCGACGCCCAGTTCCGGCTGACCGCGAACGCGGCCGCCGCCGCCTTCGCGAACTCGCCGCCCTATATCGGCTACAAGACCGACGTCGTCGTCGACGTCCCGTCGATGCACCAGCACAAGGTCGTGTCACGGGCCGTCGAGTCGCGCACCAAGGACGACTTCGCGGTGCTGCAAGACCTGCCGAGCGGCCAGCGGCAATACGCCCACAGCTTTCCGCTGATTCCGACGTTCGACGCTCTGTCGTACTTTCGGGTGACCTTCAACGGGAACCGGCGCGATCTCC